>JBKPDA010000264.1:0-11715 GCA_046727635.1 Actinomycetota bacterium
GGGCAGAGTGCGTCGCGTCGCCCGGGTAAGAGAGGCGGAGCACGCCCGCGCGCGAGCGCCGCAGCGAGCGACCGAGCCGCAGCGTGAGACGAAAGCGCCCGGTCCGGACGACGGCGGATCCTCGAACCGCTCGCCCACCCGAGGAGTACGAACCCCGGACGGTCCCGGTCGCGCCGGCCACGAGCGTTCCCGAGGCGACGAGCTTCGTGCTGCCGACGGACGCGGTCGTGAGCTGCAGGCGCGGCGGACTCGGCAGCGGGGTGCCGAGGGTGGGAGGCGGAGGCAGGATGGGGGTTCGCGTGGGCGCGACGACAGCCACCGCGTCGCACGCCGCGGGCTCTGACTGGTTTCCCAATGCGTCGGTGGCATGGACGGCGAAGCGATAGATGTGAGGGACCTGCCCGCCGAATGTGCCTGCGGTGCGAGTCACATTCGAGAGCCACGGCAGGAACGGCCCCCCGTCGGTGGAGACATCCACATCGAAGCGGCCGATATTTGACGCGTCGATCGCGCTCCATGAGACGGTCAGCGCCGGGTCGACACTCTGCCCCCGCGGGCAGCTGATGGTGGCCGCGGGAGGCGTCGAGTCGACGTCAAGCGTCGCGTCAGCTGTGCGCGAAGTGAAGGTCTCGCCGTACGCCTCGTCCTGCGCAGTGGCGGTAAGCCGAGCCAGCGCATCGCTCGTCCCCTTCACGGTCCACTGATGAGATGCGCTTCCGCCCGCGGCCAGGTCGCCCGGAGTCCACGTGGTGCTCCCACCCGAAGTGACCTGAATGCCGGTCGGCACGCTGAGGCTGACCTGAGAGTTCGAACCGGCGAGATCAGGGGATGAGTTGGCCAAGTCGGCAGTAACCGTTACGGGCTCCCCTTGTTTAGCCGCTGGGCGATCCAGGCTGAGTGACACTGACGGCTTCGGGGCAGCCAACGGCGTGATTGGATCGGTGGTCGCGAACGCGAACGGTTCGGCCGGGAGGCCGTCGATAGTGGAGGACTCGTCCTTCACCTTGTAGACGACCGTCCCAGTGCTCGGGGCCATGACCTGCTCGACGTTGTCGATCGAGCTGGCGGAGCTGGCCCGAAGCGCGCCGCCGCTCTCATACTCCGAGAGGTCGAGGTTGGACAGCGTCATGGCGTGGGGGCTGCCGCAACCCGCAGTGAAGCAACCGGTCGAGCGCCGATTCCAGACGAGCGTGGCACGGTCGCCGGCGCTCACCGTCGAGCGATAGAAGCGAACGTCCTGAGGCCCGACTTCATCCGCCCCGCCATTCGCATTGGCGCGCTGCGCGAAGGCGCTGGCCATGTTGAGCTCGCCCCAGCCCCAATCCGGCTGCCACCCAGTCTGCGTGCCCAGTGGGCCGCTGGCCCAGCCGTGTGTGCAGTACACGGGATGGGTGCAGCCGATTGCGAAGTTGACGTCGCTCGAGCCGCCCGTGCTGATCCAGGTCTTCGTGCCCGGTGCCGTGCCTATGGAGCAGTAGTCGGGCAGAGCACCCGAGTAACAGCCCTGGAACACCGTCGACCCGATCGCCCATCCGCCCCACCACGAGTGCTGGTCGCGACGCTCGATGCTGTAGTCCGCGAGAACCCCGTCCACCGTGGTCCCAGCCGGGGCGTAGAACGTCCAGCTGGCGTACTGGCCGTTGTAGGAGTTGATCGAGTTGTTGGCGTTGTTGTAGAGGCTCAGCCCCGACGCGGCGTCGCCGCGGCTCGGGCAGTTCGCCGGCGCGGCGATGTTCGCGTCGTTGCTCGAGTAGCTCCACGACGCGACAGAGCCACCCGGCGCGGCGTCGCACGAGAGAACGTCATAGGTGCCCGCGCTGGCGGGCGAGGTGGTGACGACGAATCCGCCGAGCGCGATGAGCGCGATGGCGAGCCCGCGGCAGCGGGTAGCGACCTTCGACAAGGCTGGTTCCTCCTGAGCAGGTGTGTAAAACGAGGCGACGCTCGCGCCGGCTCGCTCCCTGCCTCGGGACCTCCAACCGGCATCCGTGCCTCTGGACGTCCCACCGTGCCACGGCTTGCCCCAGCGCGCCACCAGCCCGCGCCCGCAAATTGCAAACCTTTGTGGTCTTGGTTACCGCCCGCCGGGTGAGACGTGGACGGTCTCCATACCCGCAACTCCCTAGACGCGTGTACCCGCCAGACCTAAACGCGGACGCGACGAGAACGGGCCCCGTCCAGGTCCAGGTTCCGCCGGCCCGAAGCGCGGAGATTCCAGCCGTCCGCGGCCGGGTAAGGTGCGGCTAGGCGACGAGGAGGGCATCAGCCGATGCAGACCAACCAGCTCGACCGCAGCAAGCTCCGGGAGCTCGCCGACCTCTGTCCCCACGGCGCCAAGGTCCTGAGCCTCTACGTCAACCTCGACCCGACCGAGTTCGCCACCCCGCAGGCGCGGAGCACGGAGATGCACTCGCTGCTGGACGAGGCAGACCGCCGCTTGCGCAACGGCAGCCACCTCACCCACGACGAGAAGATCCACCTGCGCGAGGACGTGGAACGCGTGCGCGAGTACTTCAACGGCCCGGACTTTTCCGCCAAGGGCGCCCGCGGACTGGCCATCTTCTGCTCCGGCCCGGCCGGCATCTTCGAGGTGATCAAGTTGCCCCGGCCGGTCGACACCGGAGTCGCCATCGACGACAGGCCCTTCATCGAGCCGCTGACGGACATCGCCTTCCAAGGGAGCTGGGGTCTCTTGCTGGTCAACCGCAAGATGGCGCGCATCCTGCGCGGGTCGCGGGAACGGCTGGACGAGATCGACGTCATCTCCGACGACGTGCACGGCTGGCACGATCAGGGCGGCTGGTCCCAGGCCCGCTACCAGCGCGGCATCGAGAAGGAGACCCACGACCACGTCAAGCACGCCGCCGAGGTGCTCTTCCGCCGCTTCAAGCGCGCGCCGTTCGACAAGCTGCTGATCGGTTGCCCGGCCGAGATGCGCCACGACGTGGAGAAGCGCCTGCACCCCTACCTGCAGAAGCGGATCGTCGGCCGGATGGAGGTGGACGTGGAGAACACGACGCCCGATCAGGTGCTGGAGGCGGCCGCCGGCAAGATGGAGGAGGAGGACCGCAAGCACGAGCGGGCCGCCCTCGACCGCCTGTCTGAGGGTCTCGGCACCGGCGGCCGGGCAGCTGCCGGTCTCGACGACGTGCTCGACGCGCTCAACCAGCGCAAGGTCGAGGTGCTGATGTTCGAGCAGGGCCTGACCGCGCCTGGCGTGGCCTGCCCCCAGTGCGGCTGGATGGGCGCCAAGGGATCCACTTGCCCCGTGGACGGGACCGAGCTCGACGATCGCGTCGACATCATCGAGAACGCCGTCCAGCTGGCGATCACGCAGTCGGCTGAGGTGATAGCCGTTCGCCACTACGACGACCTGGACGGCAAGGGCTCGATAGCGGCGCTGCTGCGATTCTAGGGGCGGGAGGCCGCACCCTGGACGGCGCGGCCTCCCTGATCGCAGCTGTCGCTACCGGTCGTTCACGTTGCCCGGCACGATGCGCGGGCTGAATTCGAACAGGTTCGGATCGCGTGGGTCGATGGTGGCGAGCACCCAGTGAGTGTTGGCGGCCCCGAAGGTCTCGACGCGAGTGAACTTCGTCACCACCTGCCCGTTGTCGTAGTTCAGCGGCTTGTCTAGCTTGAAGTAGTGGCTGTCGCCGTGGATGAGCGCCGACTGCCCGGGGAACGCGATCACGTCCTTCCGGAGTGCCGGGATGATCTCGGCGAAGCCGTCGTACTCGTCGGGCTGGAGCTTGTACTCGTTGTTGAAGTTCGGGTCGGCCTGCCAGATGACCATCACTCCGTGCAGCCCGCGCTGGGCGGCCAACCCGTAAGACTCGTCCAGCCAGTGGATGTTCGCCTTCTCGCGCGCCGTGTGCTCGGCAGCCTGGCGGGCGATCTCCGCGTCCGAGCGCGTCTCGCCGTCGACCCCGGCGTGCGGCAGGTTGTCGTTCGACCCCTGCACATTCAGCGTGATGTACAGCACGGGGCCGGCGATCCAGCGCGCGTTCTCGCTGTAGGCCTCGTAGCCCTTCTCGCTGCTCTCGCGCTCCACGGTGAGGGTGTGGCGGCCGAGGCTCTGATCAGTGGAGAAGAAGATCTTCCGCTCGAAGTCCAGGCGCTCCTCCGGATCGAACCCGCCGGTGCCCGGGCCGTAGCGTCCCCAGCAGTCCGTCCAGTCGTTGTCGCCGGGCGTGACGATCACCGGCCTGTTGAAGCTGTTGAACCAGTCGCGCGACTGGGTGTAGAGCTGGTCGGTGCAGGCACCGTCGCCGCCCGCCTTCAGGTCGCCGTCGAAGGCGGAGAAGGACACCTTGGCGTCGTTCACGTCCTGGATCAGCCGCGGGTACTCGGCGCGGCCGGCCGCGTTGTAGGGCATGTCGCCGAACAGGGCGATGTTGTAGGAGTGGGCTCGACCCGACGAACGGGCGTGGTGCCGCCCGCCTGGGTGCGCCACCGCGACGGTGGCGCTGACGGTTGCCGCCACCACGGCGGCTCCAAACGCCAGGCGCTTGAAGGAATGCATGAGAGGACCTCCGGGACGGGATGCGGAAACGCCCGCCAGGATGCGGCCCGGACCGAGCGCCGGCCGTTACGCGGCCGTGAAGCTGGCGTGGTTATTTCGTGACGCCGGGCGCCACGAGATCAAAACGGCGGACGACGCGTGGCCGCCCGCCGTTGGATCCCACCACTCCCGAACTCAGTACCTACGCGCTCCGATTCGACCGCCGAAGCCGTAGCCGCCCGTCGGGATCCCGGTGAGCAGCACCAGGACCGCCGCCACGACGCCCACGACGTATGGCAGGCCAAGCGCGGAGCAAAGCCAGAACACGACTGCTGCTACGAGAATCGCAATCAGAGTTCCGAACAAGGGGCATTCTCCTTTCAGCCACCACGTTCCCCCACCATTGCGGGCGTAAACGGAGATCACCCAAGGTCAGACATCGAGCGCGGTCTGCTCGGGCGGGTAGCTCACCCGCTCTCCGCCGACGACGGCGAATGGGGTCAGCTCGTGCGCTGAAGTCGACCCGTCCGGCGCGATATGGAGCACGTGCCAGCCCCGAACGAGCAGCGCGTCCGACAGCAGCCGCCGGTGGCAGTGCCACCACAGACCTTCGGCGCACATGACGGCCGTGGGAGAAGAACGGGCGACCGACTCGAGGCGAGCGAGCCCGGCCAGGAACTCTGGCGTGGCCATGTGGTCGGCATACCCGCGGAACTGCTCCTCGCGCCAGCCGCCGTTGACGGAGTCGGGCGAGGGCGAGCGCCGGCCGCCGAGCTCCGCCAGATGCAGGTAGGAGACCCCATGCCCCGGCAGGGACGCCGACAGCTCCTCCGCGTTGAAGTGCGGCACCCGCCGCGAGCGCGGGTACCTCCGCACGTCCACGAGCGAAGACACGCCCTGCCGGCGCAGGAGCGACACGAGCTCGTCGAGCGAGTGGGTCGAGTGCCCGACCGTGAAGATGTCATCCTCGCGAGGACCGATGGCGACGAAGAAGCTAAGCGAGTACGACAAGAAGCGGGACTTCAAGAAGACGCCCGAGCCGTCGGGGCGGAAGCGCACGCAGAAGAAGAAGACCAAGCAGTCGCGCTTCGTCATCCACGAGCACCACGCCCGCAGCCTCCACTGGGACCTGCGCCTGGAGCGCGACGGCGTGCTCGTCTCCTGGGCCGTGCCCAAGGGCATCCCGCCGGATCCCAAGAAGTACCACCTGGCGGTCCACGTGGAGGACCACCCGCTCGACTACATCGACTTCGCCGGCGAGATCCCCAAGGGCGAGTACGGCGCGGGCACGATCAAGATCTGGGACAAGGGCACCTACGAGGCCGAGAAGTGGCGCGACGACGAGGTGATCCTCACCTTCCACGGCGAGCGGTTGGAGGGCAGGTACGTGCTCTTCCAGACCAAGGACAACCAGTGGATGATCCACCGCATGGACCCGCCCGCCGGCGGCGAGCGCGAGCCCATGCCGGACAAGCTCGTGCCCATGCTGGCGAGGCTGTCCACGCTGCCGAAGAACGACCAGGACTACGGCTACGAGATCAAGTGGGACGGCATCCGGGCGCTCGCGTTCATCGACGGCGGTCGGGTGCGGCTGGTGAACCGCAACGGCCGCGACGCCACGCGCCAGTACCCGGAGCTCCGCGAGCTGGGCCGCGCCGTGGGCACGCTCCAGTTGATCCTCGACGGGGAGGTCGTGGCCTTCGACGAGAACGGCCGGCCGAGCTTCGAGCGCCTCCAGAGCCGCATGCACCTGGCGTCCGACAGCGCCATCCGCCGCCGCATTGAGGACATCCCCGCCGCCTACATGATCTTCGACGTGCTCTTCCTCGAGGGCCACTCCACCATGCAGCTGCCCTACACCGAGCGCCGCCGCCTGCTCGACGAGCAGCTCAAGCTCGAGGGCCCGCACTGGCGCACCCCCTCCTACCACGCGGGCGACGGCGAGGAGATGCTCGCCGCCAGCCGCGAACGCGGCCTGGAGGGAGTGATCGCGAAGAAGCTCGACTCGATCTACGAGCCGGGCAGGCGCAGCGGCAACTGGCTGAAGATCAAGAACGTCCAGCGCCAGGAGGCGGTGATTGGCGGCTGGATGCCCGGCGAGGGCCGGCGGGCGGACAGCATCGGCTCGCTGGTGGTGGGCTACTACGACGGCGACCGGCTCGTGTACGCGGGCAACGTGGGCAGCGGCTTCAAGGAGGCCGACCTCGCTCGTCTGGGCAAGCTGCTCGAGCCGCTGCAGCGAAAGGACTCCCCGTTCGACGGCCGCCAGCCGAAGAAGGGCGCGATGTTCGTGGAGCCGACGCTCGTGGCAGAAGTCGAGTTCCTCGAGTGGACGCGCGCGGGCACGCTGCGGGCCCCGGCGTTCAAGGGCCTGCGCGACGACAAGGACCCGAAGTCCGTGGCGCGCGAGGTGCCCGAGCCGGCGCCGGGCTAGCGGGCTAGGCGGCGAGCGTTACGCGGTCGCGACCGGCTCGCTTCGCCTCGTAGAGAGCTCCGTCGGCACGCGCCAAGAGCTCGTCCGCGGGCTCCTCACCGTCCCAGGTGGCGAGCCCGGCCGAGAAGGTCTGCCCGGAAGGGGTTACACCGCGAAGCCGCTCGAGCAGACGCGCCGCTTCCTGCGTGCTGGCGCCCGGCAGGAGCAGGAAGAACTCCTCTCCGCCGTAACGAGCGAGATCGTCCACCGCCCGCAGGTGGTCTCGCCAGGCCGCGGAGGCGGCCTTCAGGAGGCGGTCGCCGGCCGGGTGACCAAACTCGTCGTTGAAGCGCTTGAAGTAGTCGAGGTCGATCATCGCCACGGACAGCGAGTCGCCACTGCGGCTCGCGCGATCGATCGCTCGCGGCAGTTCATAGAAGAGCGCGCGGCGGTTCGGCAGACCGGTGAGGTCGTCCATCAACGCGAGCCCTTCGAGCTGCTTGGCCTGGGCCTCGACTTGCCGCAGGAGCTGCGCCATGCGCGTGACCACGAGAAGGAACAAGGCCACCGAGCCGATCACGATCGCCACGCCGTCGGTCACGTCGCCCTGAGCCACCTGCAGGGCCAGGATGCCCGGCGCGATCAGGGACGCGGCGGTGAGGAACAGCAGGAGCATCGGGCTCAGCCCGGGCCGGCGCGGCGCCACGCGCTCGCCGAGCTGCGCCGCCGACGGATGCAGTGCGGCGACGCCGGGCAGCACGTACGCCAGCATGAAGCCGGCGTCGAGCAGATGCGTCGCGAACGCGGATGGGGTCGCGTCCGCCTGGTTGATCGCCGCCCACGTCACGTCGCCCGCAAGGAAGAGGACCAGCGAGCCGGCCAGGAGCCAAAACGAGGCGAGCCGCCGGTCGCCGACGAACAGAAGCCGCACGAGCATGCCGATCAGCACGAGGTCGCCCACGGGGTAGGCGACGCTTACGGCGTGGCCGAGCAGGCTCAGCGTCGGATCGTTTGCGGCGGGGCGAACCAGGAAGACCCAGCAGAGCAGGCCGAGACCGGTCGAGATCGCGGTCGTGTCGACGAGCGTGCCCCAGTCGTGCCTGCCCGTGCGCGCGCGGATCAGCACCGCCAGGCCCGCAGCGAGGCCCGGATACAGCGCGAGGTAGAAGACATCGGCGACCGACGGGAACGTGTTGACGTGCAACACCTGGCCGGCGAACGTCTCCACCAGCCCCCCGAGGGCGTTCAGCGCGAGGCCGGCGACGCAGAGCAGCCTGGCGCGCGACGGGCGCGCCTGGCGCTTCCGGACCGCGGCGAGGATCGCGACGCTGCCTGACAGGCCGACCGCGAGGATCCAGATCGTCTGCGCCCAGGGGTCGTCCGGCGACCAGAAGTAGCCGCAAATCGCCGCAATCGCCACCGCGAGGTAGATGTTCCATGCGGCACGCCGCATCTATCGGTTGATCGCCCCGCGCACTGCGTTGCTGAAGGCCTGACGCGACGCCGATGTGCCAGCTTGGGAACAGTCGGCCACCGGGCTTGGCGCCGCCGGAGTTGCAGCCGCCTAGCTAGGCCGCAAGGTCCGGCGGCGCACCCGGGCCGGCGTGGGCGTCGAGCCACGCCAGTATCTGCTCGCGATCGAGCTCGAACGATTCCTCTGGCAGGTCTGCAATCAGATCGAGCGTGAGCTCGCGGCAGTACCGCTCGGCCAGCATGGGGCTGCCCGTAGCGTCTTCGATGAGGGAGCGCGACAGCTCGCGCGCCGCCAGGCCGCGCCGGCCCCAGGCGAACCCCGGCATGCGGAGATCGCCGCGGTAGCGCAGCGCGGTCCTGACGCCCGCGCGCTCCACCCACACGTGGCGTCCCCACCAATCCGACACTCCCAGGTACGTAGTTCGCCTGGCCACGGGGCGAGTGCGGCGAGGCGACAGCGGGGTGGGGGCGGGGGTGTGAGTGGTCATGGCGGACAGTTCACCGCGCAAACCTGTGAGATGAGTTAAACGCGCCGAAGAAGTCCTTAAGACGTGCGGACCGATGGCAATTTCCCTGCCATTTCCGCTCTCGAAGATGGTTTTCGGGTAAACCTGTTGAACCCCGCCCCCGGAGGAGCAAGCGAATGCCAAGGTCGATCTGGAGTGGAGCCATCAGTTTCGGGCTCGTCAACGTCCCCGTGAAGCTGTACAGCGCGGTGTCGCGCAAGACCGTGCGCTTCCACCAGCTCCACGAGGCGGACGGCGTTCGCATCCAGCAGAAGCGCGTCTGCCCGGCCGATGGCGAAGAAGTCCCCTACGACAACATCGTCAAGGGCTATGAGATCAGCCCTGATCGCTACGTGATCATCGAGCCCGAGGAGCTCGATGCGCTCGATCCGAAGAAGACGCGGGCGATCGAGATCCAGGAGTTCGTGGACCTCGACGAGATCGACCCGATCTACTTCGACCACCCCTACTACCTGGCGCCCGACAAGGGAGCGGCCAAGGCCTACAACCTCCTGCGCCGCGCGATGGAGGACACCAACAAGGTGGCCATCGCCCGCGTGGTGATCCGCCAGAAGGAGAACCTCGTGGCCATCCGATCCACCGGCGACGTGATGACCATGGCCACGATGGTCTTCCACGACGAGGTGGTGTCGCCGGACACGCTCGACGAGGTGCAGGAGGACGGCGAGGCGAGCGTCTCCGACCGCGAGGTGGAGATGGCGCAGCAGCTGATCGGCTCCCTGACGGCGCCGTTCGAGCCCGAGAAGTACCACGACGAGTACCGCGAGCGCGTGCTCGAGCTGATCGAGGCCAAGGCGGCGGGCGAGGAGATCAAGGTGCAGCCGGTCGAGGAGCCGGCGAAGGTGCCGGACCTGATGGCCGCGCTCGAGCAGAGCCTGGCGGCGGCGCAGACCACGGGCGGCGGCGGCACGTCGCGCACGCGCAAGCGAGCAGCCAGCGGCGACGGCGGCGAGCCGGCGGAGAAGCCCGCCCGGCGCGGCTCTGGCTCGCGCTCGAAGGCCGCCAAGAAGTAGCGCTGCGGCATGGCCCGCACGGCCGCGGTCGAGGTAGAGGTCGACGGCAGGCAGCTGCGCCTGTCCAACCTCGACAAGGTGCTCTACCCCGCGGTGGGCTTCACCAAGGGGCAGGTGATCGACTACTACACGCGCATCGCGCCGGTGCTGCTGCCGCACCTGCGCGACCACCCGCTCACGCTGAAGCGCTACCCGAACGGCGTGGAGGAGAAGTACTTCTACGAGAAGCAGGCGCCGTCGCACCGGCCCGACTGGGTGAAGACGGTGCCGGTGCCCGCGCGCGGGAGGACGATCGATTTCGTGAGGGCCAACGACCTGCCCACGCTCGTCTGGCTGGCCAACCTCGCGGACCTCGAGCTGCACACGTCGCTGTCGCTGGCCAAGGACCTCGAGCGCCCCACCACGCTGGCGTTCGACCTCGACCCGGGCCCGCCGGCCACGATCGTGGAGTGCGCCGAGGTGGCGCTGCTCCTGCGCGAGCTGTTCGACAACTGGGAGCTCGAGAGCTTTCCGAAGACGAGCGGCTCGAAGGGCATGCAGATCTACGTGCCGCTCAACACGAAGGTCACCTACGACGACACCAAGCCGTTCTCGAAGGCGTTGGCGGAGCTGCTCGCGAAGCAGCACCCGAAGCTCGTCGTGTCGAGCCAGAAGAAGGAGCTGCGCGGCGGCAAGGTGCTCGTCGACTGGAGCCAGAACGACGAGCACAAGACCACCGTGTCCGTGTACTCGCTGCGGGCCAAGGAGCGCCCGACGGTCTCCACCCCGCTCACCTGGGAAGAGGTGGAGGAGCTGACCGAGTCGCGCGATCCGGAGTCGGCGGTGTTCGACTCAGACGACGTGCTCGACCGGGTGGAGGAGCACGGCGACCTCTTCGAGCCGGTCGCGAAGCTCAAGCAGAAGCTGCCGAAGCTTTAGTCGATCCATACCACCGCCCGTCCGAGCGCTGGCTACCGTTAGGAGATGGTCGACTGGTCGCTTGCCAGGCAGATCGCACGCTTTGCGGCGGGCGGCGCCCAGGTGCCGGACCTGGGCGTGGACCTCGACCACCTGGCGGCCGACGCCGAGCAGCAGGTGGCTCGCTACACGGGCCTCGAGCTGCCGGGCCCGGTCCCTCTTCCCGAGCTGGTGGACCGGACCACCTGGGCGGAGATCAACATCGACACGCTCTCGTCGTTCATTGATCCAGTGGGCGACCGCCTGTCCGACCGGCTCGGTAGCGCGGGCGCGCTCGCGGGCCCGCTGCGCGCGGCTGCCGCCGCCACGCTGGCGGCCGAGGTGGGCCTGGTGGCCGGCTACATGTCCCAGCGGGTGCTGGGCCAGTACGAGATCTCGCTGCTACAGCCCGACCAGGAGGCGCGTCTCCTGTTCGTGGGGCCGAACCTGGTGAAGGCGATCGGCGAGCTGGGGCTGGAGCGCGACGGCTTCCTCGCCTGGATCGTGTTCCACGAGATGACGCACGTCTTCCAGCTGGCGGGCGTGGCCTGGCTGCGGCCACATCTCGCCGGCCTCCTGCGCGAGTACCTGGACACCGTCGAGGTGCAGATCCAGCGCGGCGCCGCCGGCGGCCTGCCGTCGTTCCCCAAGCCCGCCGAGGTGGCGGAGGCCTACCGCGAGGGCGGCCTTGCGGCACTGGTGCAGACCCGCGAGCAGCGCGGGATCATGCGCCGCCTGCAGGCGGTCATGGCCGTGGTGGAGGGCTACTCGGAGCACGTGATGGACGCGGTGGGAGCCCAGGTGCTGCCGGGCTACGAGCGCATGCGCGAGGCGATGGACCGCCGCCGC
>JBKPDA010000265.1:0-16787 GCA_046727635.1 Actinomycetota bacterium
GTCGCAGGCCACCCGTGAACAGGCGCTTGAGGAAGTCGGCCTCCTGATCCGTCGCGCGGCCAAGGAGCTCGCCGAGCAGCTGCTTGCGCCGTGCCGCCGACCCGCTCCCCGCCATCCCCTGGACCTCGGTGATCGCGCGATCGACATCCTCGATCGTCAGCGATGCCTCCGCGGCCGGTGCTTCCTCGATGGGGTAGATCGTCGAGTAGCCGATGCCGACTCGGCCCTGGCGCGGCACGCCCGACAGGAAGCCGACCGCCGCCGGGATCTCACCCGGTTCGAGCCGCCTCAGCAGGTCGGTGAGGATGGCGACCTTTCCGGAGCGCGAGCTCGTATCGGTCAGTTCACTCGAGGCGGTGACTACGTCGGCCAGCAGAGTCATCGGTGAGTCGATAGGTAAGCGCACCGGCAACTAGTTGAGCGAGCAAGTTTCTCGGTACACTGCGCCAATGCACGGCATCGTGATCCACGAGACCGGGGGCCCTGAGGTCCTGCAGTACGAAGAGGTGGAGCGGCCCGAGCCCTCCGACGGGGAGGTGCTGATCAGGGTTCGCGCCGCCTCGGTGAACCCAATCGACTGGAAGAACCGCCGCGGTGTGTCGGCGGAAGATCTCCCCGCGGTACTTGGCCGAGAAGTGTCCGGCACGGTCGAGATCTCCCGCGCCGACGGCTTCTCCGAAGGGGACGAGGTGTTCGGCTGGTCGGCGAGCGGCGGCTACGCCGAGTTCAGCACCGCCTCGGCCGGCGCGCTCGCGAAGAAGCCCGCGGGCGTCACGTTCGAGCAGGCGGCGGCGATCCCGGTGGCGGGCGTCACGGCCTGGCAGGGGCTGTTCGACAAGGGCGGGCTCGACAGCGGCCAGACCGCGCTGATCGCCGGTGCCGCCGGCGGAGTCGGGCACCTGGCGGTGCAGTTCGCCAAGAGGGTGGCCGGCGCGCGGACGATCGGGACAGGCTCCTCGCGCAGCCGCGAGTTCGTGCTCGGCCTCGGGTCCGACGAGTTCGTGGACTACACGCAGCAGGACGTGGCCGAGAGCGTGAGCGACGTGGACGTGGCCCTCGACACCGTGGGCGGAGACGTGACCCAGACAGTCGTGCCAACCCTCCGGGAGGGCGGCATCATCGTCACGATCGCGAGCGCCCCGCCCGAGGACGCGGCGCGCGAGCGGGGAGCGCGGGCCGTGCTGCACGTCACCAGCCCGAACCCGGATCAGCTCGCGCGTGTCGCCGACCTGATTGCGAGCGGTGAGGTGCGGATGGAGATCTCGGAGGTGTTGCCGCTCAGCGAGGCGCAGCGCGCCCACGAGCTCAGCGAGAGCGGCCACACCCGGGGCAAGATCGTGCTCACGGTCGACTAGTCACCCGGAACGGGTGACGCCGGGCCACCCGCCGTGACCGATAGTGGCAGCGCGCCATGCACGTGAGCCAGGAACGCCGGAACAGGCAGCGGCCCGAGCCGGCCGCCGCGGGATGGTCCGGGCTCTTCCGGACCGCGTTCAGGGGGTCCAAGAACGCGATGGTGCTGCTTGACGAGGAGCGATGTCACGTGGACGTGAACGGCGCCTATCTGAGACTGATCGACCGCCCGCGCAAGGAGATCATCGGCCACCCGATCTACGAGTTCGTGAGAGGTGGGCCCGTGCTCAGCGAAGCCGAGTGGCACGAGACGCTCGCACAGGGGCAGTTCAGCGGCTCCGGTGAGCTCGTCCGCCCCGACGGCAGCACGGTGAGCGTCCAATACGCCGCCCACACCGAGGTGGTCACGGGCAAGCGCCTCGTCCTCTTCGTCGGCTTGAGCACCTCGCGGATCGGGCGCCACTTCAGACGCGACGTGAGCGATGTGACGCCGCTCGGTGAGCTGTCAGAGCGAGAGCGCCAGATCGTGCGCCTGGTGGCCAACGGAGAGAGCGGCCCCGAGATCGCCGACGAGTTGCACATCTCTCACAACACCGTGCGCACACACGTCCGCAACTCGATGGAGAAGCTCGGCGCGCGCTCGCGGGCCCACCTGGTGGCGAAGGCACTCGCCGAGGGGCTCGTACTCAGCTGATCGCGCAACCGCAGTATCGACGCTCAGCCCCACCGCCGCCAGCATCAATTTGTGATCCTGGTCGAACGTGGCAGCCCATTCTGTGAGCTCAGCTGTCGCGTCTGTCATGAGCGCTTCCGCCCCGGCGACCGGATCCTGCACGTCTACCACCGCGGTTTGCCGCGCGCGTTGCACGCGATCCCGTGCCGGCCGATCAGTCCGGCACCCGCTGCGGCGCCAGGCTCGGGCCATCACCTGCCTGGGTGATCCATGCCGCGGGCGGCGAGTTCGACGCCAAGATTGCCGCACAGCACGGCAGCCGGCCATGGTTGGTCACACCCGAGCGCTGCCCGCGCTCGGGTCACTGGACGGCACGCGGCCGCTTCCAGGGAGTGAGCGCGGTGTCGGGCGGGACGGCGGTCACACCGGCCCAGACGCTCATAGACCGGCTCAGCTGCCGTAGCTGAGCTCGATCGCTACGCGGATTTAGGCCAGCCTGGCGGGTTGGCGGTAGCCACGACGCTACGTACACTGCCCAGGGTGCCAGCCACCCTTCCGGTTGACGAAGGCGTTGCCGTTTACGGCCTTCCGGCGGTGAAGGCATCGGTGCCTGAGGCCCGTCGTCTGGCGTGCGAATTTGCACCCGACGCGATGACGAGCGACCAGTGCGGCAAGCTGAGGCTGGCCGTCACCGAGGTCGTCGCGAACGCCGTGCGGCACTCCGGATCGAGCGAGGAGATCCGACTCATCCTGACCGCGAAGGATGGCTACCTCTGCGTCCGCGTCATCGACGGCGGCAACGGCCTCGTGCCGGCGCCCGGCGCGATGGGCACCGAGCCGGGCGCCGGCTTCGGCCTCTTCCTCGTGGAGCAGCTCACCCGTCGCTGGGGGGTGACCCGTGAGGAGGGCAGGACGCGCGTCTGGTTCGAGATCGACTACGCGGACGGCGGCGCTCGGGTCAGGGTTCCCGACGCCCCCTGCGACCCGGTCTAGCTCTCACCGTGCCCTCATCTGAGGCCCGTACGTTGCCTCCCCAGAGATGGGGGAAGCAACTCTCGAAGCTCACGCCGTAAGCAAGTCGTATCGCGGGCTCACCGCCCTCGAGGGCCTCGACTGGACGGTGCGGGGCGGCGAGGTGGTGGGCCTGCTCGGGCCGAACGGCGCCGGCAAGACCACCGCGATCCGCGTGCTCACCACCGTGCTCAAGCCCACCGGCGGCAGCTTCAGCGTGGCCGGCGTCCCTCATACCTCGCCCGCTCAGATCCGCCGGAGGATTGGCGTGCTCCCCGAGAGCGCCGGCTATCCGGAGGAGCAGACCGGGAGGGAGTTCCTGCGCTACCACGCGCGCTTGTTCGGCCAGTCGCGCGCGAGCGCTGAGCTCGTCGCCGGCGGGCTGCTCGGCGAGGTTGGCCTCGCCGACCGCGGCCGGTCGAGGATCGCCACCTACAGCCGCGGGATGAAGCAGCGACTCGGCATCGCCCGAGCGCTCGTGAACGATCCGCTCGTTGTCTTCCTGGACGAGCCCACGCTCGGGCTCGATCCGGCGGGCCAGCGAGAGGTCCTGCGCATGGTGCAGAGAATCGCCCGCAGGCGAGGCGCGTCGGTGGTGCTCAGCACCCACTTCCTGGGCGAGGTGGAGGAGACGTGCTCGCGCGTCCTCATCCTCAACCGCGGGCGGGTGGCCGCCGACGGCACGGTGGCCGAGATCACCCGCCGGGCGGCGGCTCCGCGGCGTGGCCGCTTGCGCGTGCCGCCCGAGCTGCGGGAGCGCGCGCTTGCCACCCTCGCCGGCGCGCCGGGTGTGGTGCAGGCCCGGCCGGCGGGGGAGCAGCCCGATTGGCTCACGGTGACGGTGAACGGCACCGGCGGAGCCGCGCCGGTGGCTCGCGGCGAGTTCATGGCCGCGATCAAGACGCTGATCGACGCTCACATCCCGCTGCTCGCGTTCGAGCTCGAGGGCGCCCGCCTGAGCGACGCGTTCCTCTCCATGACGGAGGCGGCGTGCTGACCGTCGCGCGCCAGGAGCTGCGCGGACTCTGGCTCGGCGGGCGCGGGCTGCCGCTGCTGTTCGGGTTCAGCGCGCTCCTCAGCGTCGTCACCTACCTCGCTGCCAGCAACAAGACCATCAACTACCTGGAGACCCGCGAGGCGGTGAACCTGGCCCTCCAGGTGGCCGTGGCGGTGGGAGCGCTGCTTACCCTCCTCGTCGCGGCGGATGCCGTGAGCGGCGAGCGCGAGAGGGGGACGCTGGAGACCCTTCTGCTCACTCCGGTGGCTCGCTCCCAGCTCGTGGCCGGCAAGCTGCTGGCCGCTCTGTCGCTCTGGCTCGCGGCCATCGTGGTGACGGTGCCATATGTCTGGTTCCTCGGGCACGGCGTCGGGGCCGTCGGCGACGCGGTGATCAGCGGCTTCGTAATCGGCAGCCTGATAGCGGTCGGTCTGGCCGCCTTCGGAATCGTGGTCAGCATCTTCTCGCGGTCGAATCGCCTCAGCCTCTCCGTCTGCCTGTTTGCGCTGCTGGCGCTGTTCGCCCCCACTCAGTTCCCCACCGGCGCGCAAACCGGCTGGGTTGCCGATCTGCTGCAGCGCGCAAACCCGCTTACCGCCGGTGAGCACTACATAGGGAAGGTCGTGGTGGACCAGCATGGCTGGACCCACGATGCGGCTTGGCTGATCTCCCCGATCGCCGCGGCGGCCGTGATCGTTGCGATCGCGATCGGCGTCGCGCCGCGCCTGATGACGCTCGGCGGAGGGTCGTCGCGATGAGGCTCCGCGCGGCCTTGGTGATATGCCTGCTGCTCCTCGTCCTCGCGCCGGCCGCCGCGACCGCAGCCACTGTGTCCCTGAGCAGAGCTCAGGTGACCACGCGCCTCGGCGACACCTTCTACTTCAACAGCACCGTCACCAACCGCGGCGCCGCGCCCGTCGCCGGCCTCGTCGCCCATCTCAACGTGGCGAGCCTGACGAAGGGCGTGTACGTCGATCCCGAGGACTGGTCGTCCGATCGCACGAGGTACCTGTCCGTGCTGCCGCCGGGCGGCTCGCTGACGATCCCTTGGAAGGTGAAGGCGGTCAACGGCGGCCGCTTCGCGATCTACGTCGCTGTGCTGCCCTCGAGTGGCGCGCGCTCACCGGTGGTGAGCCCTGCTCTCGCCACCCGGGTCACCGAGCACAGGACGCTGAACTCAGGTGGTGTGCTGCCGCTGGCGGTCGGTCTTCCCGCGCTGATCGGATTCCTTGCGATCGGCGTGCGGGCTGCAGGCCGCCGGCTGGGAGGGTAGCCGGCGGCCCACAACCGCTCCGGCGGTGCAAGCGCGGGCACCCCGCCCCCGGCGGTGCCCAGCTGCGGTGTGCCGGTGTTCTGAAGGGCGGGGCGATCGGTGGGTCGCCCCGCCCCGGCGTCACGCCGAGCCGGTAAGGGCCGCGGTCAGCGGACGCACGTCAAGCAGCCAGCGGGCTGATCTCGTGGCGCCTCTTGCACGTGTGGCAGATGCAGCTCGAGCCGTGGACCAGGACGAGCATCGGCGCGTCGCCGTACGCGGTTGCGGGCTGGGGTGGCCACCGCCGGGACTCCTCGTCTACCCGTCCTGTGAATGTTCGGTGCTCGTTCTCGCCTTCAGTCCAACCCATCGCTTCTCTCCTGTGGGGACGATCCGACAGGTTGAGTTTCCACACGGGGCGTGAACGCAGGAGAAACCGGCGCGTTGGCACCCGCCTCCGCCGCCTCGCCGGTGATCAGGCGGGCGCTGCGCCCGTGGGTCGCGAAGCTGAACAGCCAGCGGATGAACACGACGATCCGGGTCTGGAAGCCGACGAGGTACCAGAGATGGACCACCAGCCAGGTGATCCAGGCAATGAAGCCGCTCAGCCGCAGCCCCTTGATGTCCGCCACGGCCGAGGCGCGGCCGATGGTGGCGAGATTGCCCTTGTCGCGGTACTTGAACGGACCAGGATCCCTGCCCTGCAGCCTCGCCCGCACCACCTTCGCGGCGTAGCGGCCCTGCTGCATCGCCACCGGCGCCACGCCGGGGAAGACCACCGGCTCGCCATCCGCCCCGCGCACGCGCACCATGTCGCCGAGCGCGAAGACCTCGGGATGGCCGGGGAGGGTGAGGTCCCGCTCGACCGCCACCCGCCCGGCGCGGTCGCGCTCGGCGCCGGTGAGCTCTCCAAGCCTGGTGGCGAGGCCGGAGGCGGTCACCCCCGCGGCCCACACCACCGTGCGCGAGGGCACGCGCTCCGTGTTGCCCGAGCCATCGGCGATGGTCACGCCCTCAGCGTCCACGTCGACCACCGTGTGGCCCACGTACGGCGTCACGCCGAGCCGCTCGAGCGAGCGCGTCGCCTTCTTCGACAGCGAGGGCGGGAAGCTCGTGAGCACGCGATCGGCCGCCTCGACCAGGAGGATGCGGCCGCTGCGCGGGTCGGCGTTGCGGAAGTCGCGGCGCAGGGTGTCGCGCGCGAGCTCGGCGATCTGACCGGCCATCTCCACGCCGGTGGGGCCGGCGCCGACGACCACGAACGTGAGCCACGGGCGCTGCTTGGCCGGATCCGGCTCCATCTCGGCGGCCTCGAAGGCGCTGAGGATGCGGCTGCGCACCGTCAACGCACTCTCGAGCGACTTCACCTCGGCCGCGTACTCGCTCCAGTCGTCGTGGCCGAAGTAGGAGTAGGCCGAGCCGCCTGCGGCGATCAGGGTGTCGTACGAGATCTTCGCCGGCGCCGGCACTCCCGCGACCGAGTGCAGATGCACCTCGCGGGCCTGGAGGTCGAAGTCGGCCACCTCGGCCATCAGCACGCGCACGTTGCGGTGGCGCTTGAAGATCGCCCGCAGCGGATAGGCGATCTCCCCGGGCGAGAGCGCGCCCGTCGCCACCTGATAGGTGAGCGGCTGGAAGAGGTGGAAGTTGCGCCGGTCCACCAGCGTCACCTCCACCGGCGCCCGGCTCAGCTTCTGCGCGGCCTGGAGGCCGCCGAAGCCGCCTCCGATTACTACGACGCGGTGGACGCCACCGTCAGCCATCCTGCGCTCGAAGGTAGCGATTCGCCGGCCTTCAGGGCCGGCCGGATGTTGTGGCCGACGCTGAAGACGTTGCTCGGATCCCAGTCGGCCTTGACCTCACGCAGCAGCGCGTAGTCCTCCGGCGTGTAGGCGCTCGCGGTCCTCGAGGTGTCCTTGAGGAAGTTCAGGAACGAGCCGCCGGTGGCCCATGGCCGCAGCGCCTCGACCAGGTCGGGCTGCTCGGCGTCGGCGATCACCGACAGCGGGACGTCGCGATGCCCAACCGGTCCCGCGCCCTCGGGCGGATGCGCCATCGCGCCGCCCCAGTGGCGCAGCTCGACAGTGGTGACCGGCGAGTCCTCGTCGTCGATCGCCCGCACCAGCGGGCCGATCAGCGCGTCGGGCAAACCGTTCAACAGCTCGAGCTTGTTCGGCGGCGTGCCGCCCATCCTGGCGTCCGCGTAGCTCACGGAACGAAAGCCCTCCACAAGCGCCGGCCCGGCCGCCGCCCGCAGCGGGGCGAGCAGCCGCTCGGCCTCGGCGGGGTCGCCGGCGTACATCGCGCGGATCCCGAGCACGCGGCGGCCGCGCACGCGCTGCGGCGCCTCCGGTGTGTCGGGCATGCGCGTCAGCAGCAGCGCGGTGCTCAGCTCGCCGGGCGCCTCGGCGATCCAGTCGCCGTAGCGGGCCAGCGCGTCGGGCGCGCGCTCGAAGTCGAAGTAAGAGGTACCGGCATACACCTGCTTCACCGGGAAGAGCCGGAACTCGAGCCCGGTGACCACGCCGAAGTTGCCTCCGCCGCCGCGAATGGCCCAGAACAGGTCGGGCTCCTGGTCGGCATCGGCGATCACGAGCTCGCCGTCGGCCGTGACCAACGCCGCGCGCAGCAGGTGGTCGGCTGCGAAGCCGTGCTTCCGTGAGAGCCAGCCCACTCCGCCGCCCAGCGTGAAGCCCGCGACGCCCACCGTGGGCGATGACCCGGACAGCGGCGCCAGGCCGAACGGCGCGGCCGCGGCGAGCACCTGGCCCCAGGTGGCGCCGGCGCCGACGCGGGCCACGCGGCTATCGGGATCGACCAGGACGCCGGCCATCCCGGACGTCCGGAGAATGAGCGCCCCGTCGGTGGGCTCGTGCGTACCGTGCCCGGTTGAATAGACGGCGAGGGGGATGTCCTCCTCGCGTGCGGCGCGCACCCCCGCCTGAACGTCCGCGATTCCCGTGGCCTCTATCTGGCTCATGCCCATTGGGACCGGGTGGACCGCGAAAACTCATCGGTGGAGAATCGGAAGATGCCCAGCTGGGTCAAGCGGATCCTCGAGTTCGGCGGATTGGGCGTCGCCGTGTTCGTAGCGGGCCTCGTCGTCGGCGGTCTGATCGTCTACGGCCTCCACGCCAAGCACTGGCTCCCGAACAGCGGCCGGCGCCATGTCGAGGCGTTCTCGGAGGTGCCCGACCAGGAAGGCGGCGTTCTCGCGGCTCGCTTCCGGCCCTGGCTCGAGTTCGACAGCGGCGAGCTGTGGCGGCCGCTCAACGTGTCCCTCCTGTTCGACGAGGGAACGAGCACGTTCTGCACCCGCGGCTCGGACCAGCCCTGCGTTCCGGCCCCAGACGCGGCGGCCTTCGGCCTACTCGCCCGGAAGGCGGGCGCGCTCGGCCCCAACACGTTCGTGAACCTCGCGGGCACGAAGGTGCGCGACTACCACGGCCCAGAGCAGTGCGCTCCGCTCGAGGACTGCGGCAGCGGGCCGCGGTCGGCCATCTACTACCACGTGACGCAGTCAAACGATCGCTTCTACATCGACTACTGGTGGTTCCTGCGCTTCAACCACTTCCCGCGCTCCCTGCCGTGGGCCAGCTGTCGCAGCCAGCTAGCGCGCGACAACAGCATCTGCGACGAGCACGAGGGTGACTGGGAGGGGGTCACCGTGGTCACGCCGCCGGACGACGACAAGCAGATCGACTATGTGGTCTACGCCGCCCACAAGGGCACGTTCCGCTACGCGGCGTCGGAGCTCTCGCTGGTGGATGGCACGAGGCCGAAGGTGTACGTGGCGCAGGGCAGCCACGCGTCCTATCCCGCTCCCTGCTCGGGCGACTGCCACCAGCCGAGCGGCCTGGCGGTGGAGGGCCTGGTGGACCTGCCCGAGTCCAGCTTCGACGGGCACGACGACTGGGTCCGTGACAAGGACAACTGCGAGCCGAACGCGCCTGGCAGCTGTCTGCAATCGCTCAGCCTGCAGCCGTGGACCACCTGGCCCGGCCAGTGGGGCGCCGGCTGCGGCGACGCCTGCGGCGGAGCCACCACCGCCACCTCGCCGCGCTCGCCGGGGCTCCAGCCGCGCTACCAGACTCCGTGGTGCTCGTCCCAGAACGGCAGCCTCACCTGCGACAGCCGCGCTCTGCGCTGCAGCGACTGGCTGGGTCCGCTGGTGGTCGCCGTGGCCTGCGACCCGGTGCTGCTGTCGCAGGGGCTGCGCGCCACGAACGCGATCCAGCCCGGTCAACTGGCGCTCGTGATCGCCGGGCAACAGAAGTCCACGGCCTCCACGCCCGGGGTGGTGCAGGCGCTGGGGCAGCCGCTAGAGCCCGGAGCCAAGCTCACCGTGGTCGCCGACGGCCCGAACACCCAGATCCTGGTGCGCGCCCAGCAGGCGAGCGTGATCGCCGAGGATCGCTTCGCCGGCCTGAACGTTCAGCCGGGACAGCTAATCCAGGTCACCGTGAGCGCCGGCCCCGACGGCCCGACGGTACTCGCCGATGGCCATGCCGCCGTCGAGCGCAGATTCCTCGACGTCGGGACGACGACGCCGAGGCCCTGAGGCTTACTTGCGCGAGACGGAGCTCAGCGGAACGGTGGACGTCGTGCCCTGCCGCAGCCAGGTCACGGTGACCGTGCCCGCCTTGGCGTCGACCCCTTCGACGCGGCCGATCTCGCCGGTGCTCTTCTTGCGGACGTGGCCCGCTGGCAGCGGCGTGGAGCGCTTCTCCACTCGAGGCTTCGCGCGCTTCTCGGTCGGCGCCGGCCGCGGCTTGCGCGAAACTCGCAGCGGCTCGGGGTTGTCCTTGGGCTCCTCATCCAACGGGACGACATGGGCACCGGTGCCCTTCGTGCCCGTGTCCAGAATCCACGTCTTGGCCATACATCGAGTCTAGGACTCAGCTCTCGATGAACTGGTAGTCCAGCCGGATCCGGCCGTCGCCGTCGAGCACGAGGAACTCGACTCCCACCGCGGCGGTCTCGCCGTTCTCCTTTCGCACCATCTCCCACCTGAACTTCACCACGTCGCCCACCCGGGCCGCGTCGTCGCGCCGCTGGAAGACGAACTCGCCGGGCGCGATGAACTCCTCATAGGCGCGAGCCACCCTGGCCTCGAGCGCGTCGTGGCCGCGCGACTCGAAGATCGGGTTGACCACGAGCGCGGCGGCCGCGTCGCGCACATCCTGCGGCGGCTCGAGCTTCTGCACGCCGTCCGCGGTCCACAGCCCGACCACGCCCTGGCGGCGCAGCTCGGGGTCCGGTTCGTTCCATACCGCTACGTAACGGGTCGCCAGCTCCGAGATGTCTGTCATTGCTCCTCCTGAAGCTCGTGTTCAGAGGCGATCTTGGGGCCGACACGCGCGCTGTTCAATTCCCTCCAGGGAATCGACAATCGCGTGTCGAGTGCGCTACACAACCCGGGATGGCGGGAGAGTTCGCGATTGCTCTACGCGGCTGGCGCAAGCGCCGCCGGGTGAGCCAGCTCGAGCTGGCGCTGCGCGCCGGCACCACGCAGCGGCACGTGAGCTTCATCGAGGGCAACCGCTCGACCCCCGGGCGGGCGATGGTGGTGCGGCTGGCCGAGGCGCTGGAAGTGCCGCTGCGGGAGCGCAACTCGCTCTTGCTGGCGGCCGGCTACGCGCCCGCCTACGAGGAGACGCGCTACGACGATCCCAGGCTCGGCGCGGTTCGCGCCGCGCTAGAACGGATCCTCGCCGGGCACATGCCGTACCCGGCCGTGGTCGTCGACCGCAACGGCGACCTCGTGTCGGCCAACGCGGCCTTCTGGTGGCTTGCGGAGGGCACCGCCGAGGAGCTGCTCGAGCCGCCGGTGAGCATCCCGCGGGTATTGCTGCATCCGCAGGGCATGGCCCCGCGCATCGTGAACCTGGATGACTGGGCCTGGCACGTGATCAACGTGCTGCGCCGGGAGTCGCTGCGGACCCCGAACGAGCGCTTCGACGCGCTCGTTGCCGAGCTAGAGGAGCTGGTGCCCGAGCGCCCCCGACATCCGGGGCCGGACCACCTCGGCTTCGCGGTGCCGCTGAGGCTGCGCTCGGGCGACGAGGAGCTCCAGCTGCTTACGACCCTCGCCCACTTCGGCACGGCGGTGGACGTCACCGTCGCCGAGCTGCGGCTGGAGGCCTTCCTCCCGGGGGACGAGGCCACCGCGGCGCACCTCGCCCGTGCGGCCGTTACCCGATCTTCCTGAGGAACGGCACCAGGCTCTTCAGGAACTCGTTCTTGTCGGGGCTCGCTCCTGCCGGATCGTTGTGCGCGTAGGTTGCCTGGCGGTTCAGCGTGGTCACGTTCCGCAGCGGGATGTGCGACTGCTTCGCGAGCAACTCGGCCGCCGCTGGCACGGCCGCTCCGCCGAGCGCCGCCCCGAACGCGTAGATCCGCAGGTTCCGTGGGAGCTTGTGGCCGTCGGTGGTGTGCACGCCCAGCACCGCCTGCGCAGGGTTGGCGTTCCCGTTGCCCACGGCGCCGGCGTCGATCGTCAGCCGCATCGGGTGGTACCAAGCGGTTCCGTCGAGACCCTTCAGCCCCCAGCCGGAGAACATCTGCGCGTAGCGCGTAATGGGCGTCAGCGCTCCCGTGGAGTCCCACCCGCGCGGGTTGCCGCTGGCGGCGAGCTGGCCGAGGTGGGCCTGAGCGGCACGCAGGCTCGGGGGCGAGGTCTTCACGTCGAGCGCGTAGCCGTACTGGGCGATGTTCGTCACCGGCACCGGCGGCTTGAGGTTGGCCGGCAGTAGCGGGAAGGACTGGCCGAGCGAGGGGCTGTTGGGATCGATGAGCACGCCGAGGGCGCCGCTGGCGTTGTAGAGGCCGGCGAACGGCGCCGCGATGCCGCCGAATGAGAGCCACGGCGAGGCCGCGCTGTTCAGCGAGGCAAGCGACTGAGTGGCCTGCGCGGCGCTGACGGGCGCGGGGTTGCTGCCTCCGTCGTCGTAGACGAGACCGGAGAGCCCGTCGGCTCCCGGCTTGCCGTTGAAGTCCCACGTTGCATAAGCCGTCGTGATCGAGCCGCCGAGCGAGTGGCCGCCCACCACCACGTGGCCGCCGAGCTTCTCCGCCTTGAGAACGACCCGGCGCAGGTCGCGGATCTCAGTGTTCATGCCCCACTGCTTCGCGTACTGCACCGACGAGTCAGGGATGAACTGGAAGTGGTTGGTGATGCTGGGGTTCGCGAGGAAGCCCAGGTAGTAGTCGAACAGCTGCTGGCCGGTGGCCTTGCCGGCCTTTGCCTTGTCGAGCATCGACTGGTCCTCGAGCATGTTCTCGCGGCGCTCGACCGCCCACACCTGCCAGCCCTTCGCGCGCTTCACGATGTCCTTCGCGAGCGGCTCGAAGTAGGCGGCACTGGCGGAAGTGCCCGGGTTCAGGACGAGGACGTTCTTGGCCGAGCTCGGCCCGGTCTCGAGGATGCCGACCTTGTTGTACTTCGCCGGCGTGCCCGGGGACTTGTAGCCCGGAATCCGCTCGAACTTCACCCGCACCGCGGCCGCAGCCGGCGGCGCCAGCACTCCGATCGCGGCCGCCGCGATCGCCAACACCAAGCTCCTCGAGCGCATCCTCACCCTCCTCCGTGTGCGGCCGGAAACAGTTCTGTCTCTAGCCGAAACGAGTCTGTTTTGGGACTATACGGAAGTGTCTACTGGCGTGCATGGCCGTCACATCGAGGTGCTGCCCCGGCGTCCTCAGCTCAGCGTGCGCGAGGAGCTGCGCGCGTCCCAGAGGGGCCGGCTGATCTGCGCGATCGCCGACTCGGTGGCCGAGAAGGGCTACGCCGAGACCAGCGTGGCCGACGTGATCGCGCTCGCCGGCGTGTCGCGCCGCACCTTCTACGAGCACTTCAAGGACAAGGAGGAGTGCTTCCTCGCCGCCTACGACGCCGGCGCCAAGGCCACCTACGACGCGATGGTGGAGGCGGCTCAGGGCCTCGATGACTGGCGCCTGATCCTCGACTCAGTGCTCACCACTTGGCTCGAGTTCCTCGAGGCGGACCTGGCGTTCACGCGCGCGTACATGATCGAGTTCTGGGCCGCGGGGGATGCTGCCCGCGAGCGCTGGGTGCGCCGCCGCGAGCGCACGGGCGGCCTCTTGAAGACGCTCCACGAGATGGCCCGCAAGGAGGACCGCTCGATCGTCCCCGTCTCCGACACCGTGATCGCGGCGGTGGTGGGCGGGGTGAACCGCGTGTTGATCTCTCACGTGCTCGACGGGCGGGATGAGCCGATCACCAGCCTCAAGCCCGAGCTGATCCGGTTCATCAAGATGACGCTGGCGACTCACGAGCGGCCGTGACTCCCACGGGCGACCGGCGGAGCCTCCCGACTCCGCTCAGCGCCACCGCCAGACCGAGCGCCGCCACGAGGGTGACCACTCCCAGCGCCGGCTTGTAGCCGTCGAGCAGCGACGACGGATCGCTGCCCGATCCGGTGTTGCTCGTCACCACCGCGCTCACGACCGCCAGCACGACGGCTCCACCCACCTGGAAGGACGTGCTCACGAGGCCGGACGCCAGCCCCTGCTCGCTGTCGGGCACGCCCGCCGTTGCCTGGATGTTGAGCGACGGGAAGCAGAGCGCGAACCCGATCCCGATGAGGAGCATCGTGGGAAGCATCACGCCGATGTACGGGGACGTCTCGTCGATGCGCAGGAACAGCGCGTAGCCGATGACGAACGCGACGGCACCGACGAGGATCACGCGCTGGGTGCCGAAGCGGTCGGCGAGCGCGCCCACGCGCGGCGCCCCGAACGCGACGATCAGCCCGGCGGGCAGGAACGCGAACGCCATACCGAGCGCCGACCAGCCGCGCAGGCCCTGCATGTAGAGCGTGGCCACGAACTGGAAGCCAACGTAGGCGCCGAACACGGCCACGGCGCCGAGGTTGGCCCGCCGCAGCGAGCCCGAGCGGAAGATGCTGAGCCGCACCAGCGGCTCCGCGCTGCGGCGCTCGATCGACACGAAGGCGCCGAGCAGCAGCGCCGCCACCGCGAACGACACGAGCGTCTCGGCGGACGACCAGCCCACGTTGGGAGCTCGCACCACGGTGCGTACGAGCAGCAGCATGCCGGCGGTGACGGTGAACGCACCGGCGATGTCAAAGCCGCGGCGATCGACCTTCAGCGGGCCGTCCTTCGGGAGCAGCCGCGGAGCGGTGAGCAGGATGCCCAGCGCGATCGGCACGGGCAGGAGGAAGGTGAAGCGCCAGCCCACCTCAGTCAGCAGGCCGCCGAACACGAGACCCAGGGAGAAGCCGCTGGCGCCGCACGCCGTGTAGACGCTGAGGGCGCGGTTTCGCGCCGGCCCCTCGGGGAACGTGGTGGTGATCATCGACAGGCTGGCCGGAGCGGTGAACGCCGCGCTGGCGCCCTTGAAGAAGCGCGTGGCCACGAGCAGGGAGCCGTCGCTCACGAGCCCGCCGAGCAGCGATGCGGCGGTGAACACCCCGAGCGCGCACAGCAGCACGCGCCGTCGCCCGAGCAGGTCAGCGCAGCGGCCGCCGAGCAGCAGCAGCCCGCCGTACCCGAGCACGTAGCCCGAGACGATCCACTGGAGCTGCGAGGTCGACAGGTGGAGGTCGGAACGGATCGACGGCAGCGCCACTCCCACCATCGACACATCGAGCCCGTCGAGGAACAGCACGCCGCAGAGGAGGACGAGCACGCCCCACAGGCGGGCGTCCCAGGTCGGATCGGTGCGGCCCGCTTCCTCACACGGGTTCAGCGCGTCGGGGTGGCAGGGATGGCAGATCACTCAGCGCCTCCTCGTCTGGCTCGAACGGTTTGCACAGGGTGCTTCCGAAACGAGGCGCGACCAAGAGCGGATTGCTCATCGCTGCGAGAACCCTGACTTCACCGTAATGTCCGAGCAATGTGGGAGTCGGTGGAGCTTCGTCATCTACGAGCGTTTCTCGTGCTTGCTGAGGAGCTTCACTTCGGTCGCGCCGCGGATCGGCTGCGCGTCTCGCAGTCGCGGGTGAGCCAGCTGATCAGGACGCTCGAGACGATCGTCGGCGCCGAGCTGTTCGCGCGCACGAGCCGGCGCGTGACGCTGACTCCGATGGGCGAGCGGCTGCGCTCGCGTGTGCTCCCCGCCTACACGGAGCTGAGGCAGGCTTTCGACCACATGCGCGAGGCGGTGGGCGGCATATCGGGCGAGCTCCGCCTCGGCATCTTCATCGCGCCCTCGGGCGGCCCGCGACTGCCCGAGATCCTGTCGAATTTCGAGCGCCGCCATCCCGACTGCCGCGTGGTCCTGGTCGACCTCGACTGGCGGGACCCGCTCGGGCCGATCCGGAACGGCGACGTGGACATCATGGCCACGCGCTTCCCCATCCGGCAGCCCGATCTCACCGTGGGGCCGGTGCTGGCGAGCGACACCCGCGCGCTGGCCGTCGCCGACGACCATCCGCTCGCGAGCCGGTCCTTCGTGACGGTAGAGGACCTGGCCGACTACGTGCTTGCCGAGGTGGAGTCGCTGCCGCCGGAGCTGTCGGACGCCTTCACCCCCAGCGTCACGCCGAGCGGCCGCCCGATCCCGCACCGCAAGGTGCAAGGCACGCTGGACAACCTCGCGCTGGTGGCCCGCGGCGAGATCGTCCACGCCACGGTCACGTCGCTGCCGAACTACGTCAACTATCCGGGTATCACCTACGTGCCGATCAGCGACCTGCCGCCCTCGCAGAGCGGCCTCGTGTGGCGCACCAGTGGCGAGACCGGCGCGATCAGGGCCTTCGCGGCGGTGGCCGCGGAGGTGGTAGATCCCTCATGGCATCAGTGAGCGAAACGGCCTTGTTCCGGCTACCCGGCTAGAGGAACCTGTCCCAGTGGCGCCCGAGCCCGACATCGACGCCATCCGCGACCGCAACGTCGCGACCGTCTGGGAGTACTTCCGGCTCCAGAACGAGCGAGACCTCGACGGCTGGCTCGACCTGTGGGCGCCAAACGGCCGCCAGATGATCCCGTTCGCGCCTTACGACTTCCCGCCCGCGGTGGAGGGCCGCGCCGAGCTGGAGCGTGTGTACCGCAAGCTCTACGCGGCCTACAGCTCCCTCGAGGTGGACGCCACGATCTACCCGATGTTCGACCCGAACGACGTGGTGGCGCAGTGGTACACGCGCGCGGAGCTCGTGGGAGGAGGGATCTACGCGAGCGAGGTGATGGGCATGTTCAAGTTCGCCGACGACGGCAAGCTGAGCGAGGTGACCGAGTACTTCAACCCGATCGCCTTCCTCAAGGCGATCGGGAAAGGCTGACGGCCCAGCTCCTCACGAGCCCGCGCGCCGCCTCCACGTCTGGATGGAGCGGCCGGTCGGCGAGCTCGGCATCGAGCAGCGGCACAGCGGCGTCGTAGAGCCGCCGCGCACCTGCGCCGGTGGGCTCGTGCCGCGCCAGCCGCAGCGCGCGCACGGCCGCGACGAGCTCCACCGCCACCAGCACCCGCAGCGCCTCGAGCGCCTCGTGCGCGCGGCGCGCCGCGATCGGCGCCAGGC
>JBKPDA010000266.1:0-9536 GCA_046727635.1 Actinomycetota bacterium
CCGCAGGGAGACATGGGGATCACCACAACCACATACCGATCACGCGCAGGGTCGTTGTCGGACCGCGAGTGTGAGGTTCTGGAGCACATCGCGCGGGGGCATTCGATTGAGGACATCTCCGCCCACTTGTTCCTGAGCCCGCACACCGTGCGGACACACATCAAGAACATCCTTCGCAAGATGGGCGCGAGGACCCGCGCTCACGCGGTGGCGATGGCCATCTCTGAGGAGATCATCGACCGCCGGCGAGTGGGTGTTCGTTGATGTCGCCGACGCGCTGACGCGGCAGGTCCGCGCGATGGGCCGCAACCCGTCGCGCGGGTAGCCGCGCTGTCGCAAGCGTCCCGTAGCCAGGGCGGCTGTCCAGCTCGAAGCTGCCCGTGACCGCCTCTACGCGCTCACGGCTCGAGGCAAGGCCTACGTGGCCTTCCTTCAGCGCGCTCGCGCTGCGGCGCCTGTCCATGCCGCGGCCGTCGTCCGCCACCTCGAGGATGATCTCCCTCGCCTCGCGGCGCACCCGCACGCGCACCTGCCGCGCCTGTGCATGCTTCGCGGCGTTGGTGAGCAGCTCGCGTGCAAGCGAAAGGATCAGCTCGTCGTGCACGCCAGTGGCCTGGCGGTCCACGTCGATCTCGCACTCGAAGCCGCCGCGGCGCCCCTGGTGATCGGCCACGGCTCGAATCGCCGAGGCGAGGCCCGCGTGCTCCAGCACCACCGGGTGGAGGTTGAACACCGCCTCGCGCAGCAGCTGCACGGCCCGCTCGATCCCCTCGCGGGCGCGCACCACCCGCTCGGGATCGCCGTCCGGGTCCTCCAGCACCTCCACGAGATCCTGGCGACTGGCGAGCAGGTCCTGGAGCGCGTGGTCGTGCAGCACCTCTGAGATCGCGCGCCGGGCGCGGTCCTCGGCCGCCAGCGTCTGAGCCACGAGGCGCCCGCGCGCTGCGGCCAGGTCGGCGATCTGCGACTCGCTGCTCTTGCGGTCGATGGCCGTCGCCAGCACGTTGGCCATGGCCTGGAGGAAGTTCACCTCGTCCGGGCTGAACGAGCGGTGCTGCGCGCTGAACACCGACAGCACGCCGAAGGGGAGCTCCGGCCCCTCGATCGCCACGCACACTCCGCTGGTGGCGCCCAGCTCCTCGCAGACCGGCACGCGCTCGAAGCGCTGCTCGGCAGCGAAGTCCTCCACCAGCCCGGGCCCCCCGTTGTGCAGCGTGTAGGCGGCGAGGGACGCCCTCGGGTTGCGAGGGAAGTGGCGGCCCGCCGACCCCTCGGGCCAGCCCACGGCGGCGAGCAGTGTGAGCACGTCCTCGTCGGGCAGGTACTCCGTCACGTCGCTGAACTCCACCCCGAGAGTCGCTGCGGCGAGCGCGACGGCCGACTGGGTCAGCTCGGTGAGCCCGGCGCCCTCGAGCGCCTGCCGCCCGAGCTCGGCAACCGCGGCCTGACGGCCCTCCGAGCGCCGCTGCTCGGTCACATCGGTGGCCGTCCCGGTGGCGCCCAGCACGTTGCCCTCGCTGTCGTGCAGGACGATCGCGTTGTAGCTCAGCTGCACGAGGCTGCCGTCCTTGCGCACGTGCTCGGTCTCGTGGCTGAACAGCGGCCGCCCGCGCAGCACCTGGCGGAACAGCTCGCGGTTGTGCTGGGCGTCTGCCGGCAGGGCAAAGTCGGTGACCGGGCGGCCCAGCATCTCCTCTGGCTCGTAGCCGTAGATGCGCCGCACCGCTCGATTCACGAACGTGAAACAGCCATGCGCGTCGAGCGACCAGATCAGGTCGCTCGAGGTCTCCACGAGGTCGCGGTACTTGCGCTCGCTCTCGCGCAGCCGCTCCTCCGCGCGCTTGCGCTCGGTCACGTCCTTCGCCACGCCGTACACCAGGCGCTCCTCGTCGCTCACGTGGGCGCTCCAGAGCAGCCAGCGGTAGGAGCCGTCGCGCGTACGGAAGCGGGCCTCGAAGCTGATCGTCACCTCATCGGTGCGTTTGAGCCGTCCGCTCTCCCGCGCCGTACGGGGGCGGTCGTCGGGGTGCACGAAGTCGAGCATCGGCCGCATCAGCAGCTGGTCGGCCGGGTAGCCGAGCACGCGCTCCCAGGCCGGGTTCACGCTCTTGAAGTAGCCGTCGAACCCGAGCGTGCAGAAGAGGTCGCTCGAGAGCGAGTAGAGCCGGCTGGTGGTGGCCTCGAGGCGGCGCTGCTCGCTGAGGTCGAGCACCTGCAGGAGCGTGTAGAGCACCTCGCCCTGCTCGTTCTTCACCGGCGCGTCCATCACGCGCGTCCAGATCGGGTGCCCGGTGGCGTGTAAGAAGCGCATCTCCACGCGCCCAGACTCGAGCTCCCCGTTGCGCCGCAGCTCGTGGCGGGTCCGGGCGAGCTCGCGGTCGGCCGGGTGCACCACGTCCAGGAAGCCAAGCGCCAGGAGCTCCTCCTCGCTGCGGCCCAGGAGCTCGCAGAAGGCCGGATTCACGCGCAGGAACTGACCGCTCAGGCAAACCAGCGTCATGCCCGTGACCGCGTGCTCGAACAGGCTCCTGAAGCGCTCGAGCGTGTCTCCCAACGCGTGCTGCCAGTCCGCTGCGCCGCCTTCTCCCGCGCGATGTGTTGTCAGCGGCTCGGACACCCCGTCCTGCTATTCGAGCAACCCTCTTCGCATCGCGGCCGCCACCGCGGCGGCGCGATCCGACACGCCGAGCTTCTCGTAAAGGCTCTGCAGATGGGTCTTTACGGTAGCCGGGCTCAGATGGAGCTGGCGACCGATGTCAGGCGCCGAGTGCCCATCGGCGGTGAGCCGCAGGATCTCCCGTTCGCGCGGCGTCAGCACCGGACGCGCCTGAGCCTCGCGCATCTGGATCTGAGCCGTCAGGCCTGTTTGGATCTCCGGCGAGAGGAAGGCCTCGCCGCGGGCCACCGCCGCCACGGCGTCGAAGATCGCCGCGCGGTCAGCCTCCTTCGAGAGGTAGGCGCCGGCCCCCATCGCGATCGCCCGGTACACGAGGTCGCTCTCCACGTACGCGGACAGGAACACCACCCGCGTGTGCAGGTCGTCGCGCTTGATCGCGTTCAGTACCTCCATGCCGTCGAGTCCCGGCATCCGCACGTCGAGCACGGCCACGTCCGGCTCCAGCGATTTGATCTGCGGCAGCGCCTCGCGACCGTCTGAGGCCTCGCCCACAAGCTCGAGATCGGGTCGCTCCCGGATCGCCCTGACCAGTCCCTCGCGATAGACCGGGTGATCGTCGGCGACGTAGACGCGCACCCGCTTGGTCCCTCGCGCCATCTATGCAGTTGTATCACCCGCTGGACGACTCAACTACCACCTTGGAGAGAGGCCGGCGCGAACGCCGGAAGGCCTCAGATGCCCAGTTGCGCCAGGCGGCCGAGGATCTCGTGCCGGGTGGCCGACTTGTCGAGTACCGCCACCGCGCCAGCTTCGCTGGCCGTCGCCATCAGGGACTCGTTCCACTCGCCGGTGATCAGCACCACGCGCGTGTCCAGCGGCTCGTCGAGGCCGGCCAGCGTGCGGCACACGTCGAGACCGCCGAGCTGCGCCAGTCGCACCTCCAGTACGAGCAGGTCCGGCTGCAACAGCAGCGTTTGCTCGAGCGCCTCACGACCGTTGGTGGCCTCGCCGACCAGCTCGAGCGACGGGTGCCCCGCAATCGCACGCGCCAATCCCGCTCGATAGCCCTCGTGGCCGTCCACGAGGAGCACGCCAATTCGCCCCACCTGTGCCTCTGCCTAGCGCAAACGCCGTGCCCGGCACGGTGCTCGTCGAGTCCCTGACGATGACGTAATGCTCTTGTCCACCAAGCCATGCTGAGGCCAGGTATGGGAGCGCCGCCTCAACCGATCGGGGGTAGTGAGTGTTGAAGGAGGTAAACCAATTGGAGTAAACCGATTGGTGGAGTCTTTCATGTGCGCCGGATGTGGCGCGCAGCGAGATCACAGATCACGGATCACAGATCACAGATCACAGATCACAGATCACAGAGTCTGTGGGTCCTCCCTGTGATCTGTGATCGGGGCGAAAGCCCCTAGTCCTTCAAGAACGACGGAATGTCTATCTCGTCTTCCGAGATCTCCAGCGACGAGCGCTGGCGGTCGTCCATCGCGATGTCGCCGCGGTCGCGCCGCTCGCGTGGCTTGCCGCGCTCGGCGTCGTAGAGGCCCGGACGGCCGCCCGGCCGCCGGTCGAAGCCCGTCGCGATCACGGTGACGCGCACCTCATCAGCGAGGCCCTCGTCGATTACGGCACCGAAGATGATGTTCGAGTTATGGTCGGCCGCGCTCTGCACGATCTCGGCCGCCTCGTTGACCTCGAACAGACCCAGGTCGGAGCCGCCGGTGATGTTCAGCAGGATGCCCGTGGCGCCCTCCACCGACTGCTCGAGCAGCGGGCTCGAGATGGCGTTCTTCGCGGCCTCTGAGGCCCGGCTCTCGCCACTCGCCGCGCCGATGCCCATCAGCGCCGATCCGGCGTCGTGCATGATCGTGCGCACGTCGGCGAAGTCGAGGTTGATCAGGCCGGGGATCGTGATCAGGTCGGTGATGCCCTGCACGCCCTGGCGCAGGACGTTGTCGGCCTCGCGGAAGGCGTCGAGGATGCTCGTGCGGCGCTCGACGATCGTCAGCAGCTTCTCGTTGGGGATCACGATCAGCGTGTCCACCTGCTCGCGCAGCTTGTCGATGCCGTCCATCGCCTGGCGGCCACGCTGCGAGCCCTCGAAGTCGAACGGGCGCGTGACCACGCCAACGGTGAGTGCGCCGATCTCGTGCTTGGCCACCTCGGCGATGACCGGCGCGGCGCCGGTACCGGTACCGCCGCCCTCGCCGGCCGTGACGAACACCATGTCGGCGCCCGTCAGGGCCTCCGTGATCTCGTCGCGGCTCTCGTTGGCTGCGCCGTAGCCCACCTCGGGGTCGGCGCCGGCGCCGAGGCCGCGCGTGAGCTGCGCGCCGATCTGCAGCTTGATGTCGGCGTCGCACATCTGGAGCGCCTGCGCGTCGGTGTTCACGGCGATGAATTCGACGCCCTTCAGGCCGGCGTCGACCATGCGGTTCACGGCGTTGGTGCCGCCCCCGCCGACGCCCACCACCTTGATCACCGCCAGGTAGCTACCCGTCTCCATCGCCGTATCCTCGCCTTGTTCCCTCTCGAGCTTTAGTCGTGCAGCGCTCTATTGCCGTCCGACTCTCAAGCAAGACTTGAGAGTTTTCGGTCGTGTAATTCGCCCGCAAAGTCCGCACTGTAGGCGTTTTTCGTCGAAGGTGTCAATGCGGGGAACGATTTCGTGCAGACGAGATACCCTCGATGACAACTCGAGGGTTGGGTAAAGCTCGACCTCAGGGTTGAGGGTTTGTTGTCGCCGCTTGCAGGTCCGTTGTGCCGGAGGCGCCGGTGGTGCCGACGGGCCCGGTGGCGCCGCTCGTGCCCTGACTTGGCGTGACCACGGTGGTCTGTGCGTTTGCGGCCGCCGCCTGGGCTCCCGCCGTATCGAGGGGCTGTAGCGAGGAGACCGAGAACGTGCCGGCCACCGGGCGCTCAGGCAGCCGCACGTCGACGTAGGACGCCCCCTTCGAGCTGGAGTCGGCGAGCACGCCGGCCGCGGCCGCCCACTTCGCGTCCAGCAGCGAGTCGTCACCGAAGATGAGCTGCGGGCCGGCCGCGAGCTTCACCACGATTCCACGCGTGCTGCCCCGCCCCACCGTTGCGATCCGGCGAGCGAGCGCGGGCGGCGCCGCCGCGGCCACGCGCAGCTCGGCCAGTGCGACGGGATCTGTGAGACGACTGGACGGAGCGGCGGCGGTGCTGCGGATCGCGGCAAGCGGGTGTCCTCCCTGGCGGATGCCGCTCAGCACGCTGCCGTCGGCCGAGAGCAGCATCCGCTTGCCGCCCACGCGTAGCAGCGCCACGGGCTGCTCTTGGATCACCTTGATGGTGAGGCTGTGCGGGAAATGCGGCTGCACGACCAAGTCCTTGACTGCCGTGTAGTCCGCCACGGCGGCCATGAGGGCCGACTTGCGTACGTGCATCGTGGTCATGTCGTGGGCCGCATTGATCAGCGCCGCCTTGATCTGGTCTGAGTCGCGCGCGTTCACGCCCCTCACCTTCACGTGCTCGACCTTCACGAAGCTCGAGTCGCGGAACCAGAAGTGGTACAGCGACCAGATCACCACCAGCGCGCCGAGCGCGATCAGCAACCGGCGTCGCAGGGTCGCTGGGATGGCCAGCGCGGCGCGCGGGATCGTGCGAAGGGTGGCAGCGGCCGCGGCTCTCACGACAGGGCCCCCTCCGTGGACTGATGGCCCAGCAGCTGCACCTCGGCCTCCAGCTCCACGCCGAACCGCTCGCGCACGCGGCGGCGACCCTCGGCCATCAGCGCGAGCACGTCCGCCGTGGTTGCGTCCCCCATGTTCTCCACGAAGTTCGCGTGCTTCGTAGAGAAGCAGGCGCCGCCTACCCGCAGTCCGCGACATCCCGCCGCCTCGAGCAGCATCCCGGCCGTCCGGCCCTCCGCGCGCGGGTCGTCGGGGTTCTTGAAGGTGGAGCCGAAGGTCTTGATCCCGGACGGCTGAGCCGCCTTGCGCTGCTCGCGCATCCGCGACAGCGTGGCCTTCACGTCGTCCGGATCGGCCCGCTCGAGCTTGAACGAGGCGCGCGCCACTATCTCGCGCGGGCGAAGGTTGGAGCGGCGGTACTCGAAGCCAAGCTGATCGGGCGTGCGGCGTTCGCTGGCGCCGGGAGTGGCCACGTCCACCCACTCGAGCACACGCCCCAGCTCGCCGCCGTAGGCGTTCGCGTTCATCTTCACAGCACCGCCGACGGTGCCCGGGATGTTCACGCCGAACTCGAGTCCGGTGAGGCCCCAACGCGCCGCGCGCGCGGATGCCTGTGGAAGGCGGGCGCCACCGCCGCAGAGCACGCGCTCGCCATCGCGCTCGATGGTCGCAAGGCCTTCGTCGAGCTTCAGCACCAGTCCGCGAAATCCCTCATCGGCTACGAGGAGGTTCGAGCCCGATCCCACCACTCCTACCTCGATGCCGGACTCGTCTGCCCAGGCGAGCAACCCCGCCAAACGCTCGGCGGATCCCACACGCGCGAACCAGTCGGCCGGGCCGCCCGTGCGAACTGTGGTGAGGCGCGCGAGCGGGTAATCCCGCGCTAGGCCTTCCGGCGCGTTCAACTGGAGCCTCCGAGACTGCGCGCGAGCTCGTCCACATTCCCCGCGCCCAGCGTGAGCAACACGTCGCCCTCCTCCAGCTCATCGCGCAGGAAGCGCTCGGCGTCCTCCAGGCGCGGTAGCCAGTAGACGGGCCGCCCGCCAGACGCGTCCGCCGCCGCGGTGGCCACGAGCAAGCCAGAGACGCCCGGGAAGTCCTCGGCGCGCTCGCGGGCGGGATAGACGTCGAGCACCACCACGACGTCGGCCAGCGCCAGCGCCTTGCCGAAGTCGCGCGCCAGATGTCGCGTGCGCGAGTAAAGGTGCGGCTGAAAGCAGGCGACGATCCGCCGGGCATCCAGCGTCCTCGCCGCCTCGAGGGTGGCGCGCACCTCGGTGGGGTGGTGGGCGTAGTCGTCGTAGACCAGCGCGCCCGACGTTGTGCGCCCGTGCGGCTCGAAGCGCCGGACCGCTCCCGTGAACGACGCGAGGGCCGGCCCCGCCTCTTCCACCGGCAGCCCGGTTTCGCGGCAGGCGGCGAGCGCCGCCAGGGCGTTGAGCACGTTGTGCCTACCGGGCACGCGGAGCTCCGCGCGCGTGCCGTCCACGCTGAACCGGGAGCCCAGCTCCACCAGCTCCAAGTTCCTGGCGCTCACGGTGCCCGCCTCGATGCCGAACGTGAGGTTCGGCGGCACTGCCGGAAGCTCGACGCCCACCGGCGCGATCACCACCGGCACGGGGCCGGCGAAGTCCGCGAACGCCTGCTCGACCTCCGCAAGTGTTCGGTAGGTGGCGTGGTGGTCCAGCTCCACGTTGGTGATCACCGCCAGCTCCGGCTGGAGCTTCAGGAACGAGCGATCCGACTCGTCGGCCTCCACCACGATCCACTCCCCCTGCCCCCAGGCCGCGTTCGTGCCGGTGGAGCGCACCTCGCCGCCGATCAGGTACGCCGGGTGCCGGCCGCAGGCCACCAGCGCGTGGGCGATCATGCTCGCGGTGGTGGTCTTCCCGTGGGTGCCGGCCACCGCCACGCAGCGCTTGAGCCGCGCGACCTCGGCCAGCAGCTCGCCCCGGTGCATCACCCGCTCGCCCACAGCCCGAGCCGCCTCGAGCTCGGGGTTGTCGTCCGCGATCGCCGTGGACACCACCACCTCGGCCCCCGGCGTGAGATGGCCGGCGTTGTGACCGATCTCGGGCTCGATGCCGATCTCGCGCAGACGTTCGCAGTAGGGCGACTCCGCTCGATCCGAGCCGGTCACCTGGGCCCCCAGGCCACGCGCAACGAGCGCGAGCCCGCTCATCCCCGCGCCGCCGATCCCGATGAAGTGGAGCCGCCGGCCGGCCCACGGCGCGTCGCTCATGCGGCCGGACGATAGCGGCGGGTCAGGCGGCGGCTCGGCCGGCTATGGCGCTCAGATCGCGGGCGGCGGCTCCGGCATGGGCGGCCGCGGATCGGGCACTCCGGGACCACCCGGCGGGGTTGGCGCAGGCGGCTCCGGATCCGGTCCCGGCGGACGCGGGTCCGGCACGCCCGGACCCGGGGGCGCGGGAGTCGGCGGGCGTTGCTTCGCATCTCTCATGCCTCTGGCCGTACCCGCCCACACGCCACGCTAAGCGACCTACTGGTACAAGTCATCCGCGACTGACGAAAGGAGCCGGCATGCCATACGAGGTCCCCGACCTCCCTTATGACTACAACGCGCTCGAGCCTCACATCGACGAGCAGACGATGCGCATCCATCACGACAAGCATCACGCGGCGTACGTGACCAACGCCAACGCCGCCCTCGAGGGCACCGAATGGGCCGACAAGCCGGTGGACGAGGTCCTTAAGAACCTCGACGCGCTTCCCGACGACAAGCGCACCGCCGTCCGCAACAACGCCGGCGGCCATTCGAACCACAGCTTCTTCTGGCAGATCCTCGGCCCGAACGCGGGCGGCGAGCCCGACGGCGACCTCGCCCAGGCCATCGCCGACACCTTCGGGAGCTTCGGCGACTTCCAGGCCCAGTTCAAGGACGCCGGGGTGAAGCGGTTCGGCTCAGGCTGGGCCTGGCTCGTCCACGACGGCTCGGGCCTGAAGATCACGAGCACCGCCAATCAGGACAGCCCGGTCAGCGACGGCCAGACGCCGCTCCTGGGCGCCGACGTGTGGGAGCACGCGTATTACCTCAAGTACCAGAACCGCCGTCCGGATTATCTGGATGCGTTTTGGAATGTGGTGAATTGGTCTGAAGTAGCCGCGCGCTACGCGGCGCTTTAGGTCTCGGGTCTCGGGTCTCGGGTCTCGGGTCACGACTCCCGACACCCGAGACCCCACACCCGAGACCCCACAGTCGACAGCGCGGCCCGAAAGCCGATAGGGTGGCCGCCTAGAAT
>JBKPDA010000267.1:0-6252 GCA_046727635.1 Actinomycetota bacterium
TCCTTCGGGACCTCGATCCCGTACAGCTTGGCGGCGTTGAGGCCCATGATCTTCTTCTTGGTCGCGGTTGTGACCTCCGGGTAGTCCGAGAACTCGTCGCCGGCCGGGTAGTTCCAGTCGACGAAGCCCTCGACCTGCCACTTCGGCTCCCAGATCGCGTAGTCGCTGGAGAACAGGATCTTGTCCTCGCCGACCCAGAAGAGGAGCTCGCCCATCACCTTCGCGAAGAAGCGCGGCCGGGCGTGCATCAGGCCGCCGATGACCACCGCGAGGCCGGCGTAGACGTTCGGCTCCTGAGTCGCCATGAAGCAGAAGTCCTCGATCCGCGGCAGCCCCACGTGCTCGACGATGAAGTTGAGCTCGGGGAAGCTCGTGGCGGCGAAGTCAACGTCGCGCACGTCGAACGCGTCCTTGTCCAGCGGCCAGATCGTCGGGCCCTTGTGGACGTGGATGTTCTTGATCCCGAGCTCCTGGCACTTCTCCAGGAAGAACTGCGCCTCGCGATCCTTGAGCGTCCAGCCGCGCGACCCGTTGTGCCACTCGGCGGTGTAGAGCTTGACGCCCTTGAGGTTGTAGCGCTTGGCGTCCTCCTCGAGCTGCTTGAGACCGGTCTCGCCCTCGCGCGGATCCCAGCGGCCATTCGCAATCAGCCGGTCCGGGTACTTCTCCACGAGCGTCGAGTTCCGCTCGAGCGTGTTGAAGCCGTCGCGGTACCACGACTTCAGGTAGGTGGACTGGAAGATGCCGAAGTCCACGTACCCGTCCTCGAAGACGTCCTTGACGAAGTCCTCCTCGGAGTACTTCTGAAACTTCTCGATGGGCCAGTGCGTCTCTTGCGGAGCCAGTCCCATGTAGGCGTGGAAGCACTCGATCCAGCCCTTCGCGTACTGCTCCTGGCCGGGCACCCAATTCGCCGGGCTCGCATCCCAGAAGTGGATGTGGCCATCAACGACGAAGTAGCGCTCGCCGTTCTTCTCGTACATCTCGACCTCCCTCGGGCCACAGTCGGATGGTGACCCGAGGGTACTCCCCGAGGGGCTTTCTAGAAAGCGGGGGTAGCTGACCGGCGCCCTACGGCAGCGTGCCCGGAGGGCCGAGGATCTCGATCTCGCGCACGGCCGCCGCGGCTTCGAGCGTCTCGGGGGTGAGCTCTTCGAGCGCGGCGACGTCCCGGACGAACTGCTCGAAGCCGCCGGGCGTCGACAGCACGAGGTAGCGCGCCGGCGCGTCGCCGACCTGGTACACGTGCGGAACGCCGCGCGGGGCAAGCACGAACTCGCCGGGCTGAAGAGCGATCTCGCGCCCGGGCAGGAAGAGCGAGAGCTCGCCCTCGAGCAGCAGGAAGCCCTCGTCGTGGGTGTGATGCACGTGGAGCGGCGGCATGTCGCCCGCCGGCACCTCGATCATGTCGACGAGGCCGTAACGGCCGTCGGTGCCGGCGGAGTCGGCGAGGATGCGGCAGCGCGCGCCGAGGAACAGAAGCTCGCCGGCGGAGTGGGATGTGTGTGTGGTGGTTTGCATGGCCCCATGCTCGGCGCCCATTACTATCGGCGCAACTGGAACTAGCGAAGATAGAATCGGTCATGCCGATGCTGGACCTGCGCCGCCTCCACATGTTTCACGCGGTCGCGACGCGCCGCTCGTTTTCCGCGGCCGCGCTCGAGCTCTCCTACACGCAGTCGAGCGTCTCCGAGGGAGTCGCCGCGCTCGAGCGCGAGCTCGGCGTCACGTTGCTCGACCGCTCGAGTCGTCCGGTCGCCATTACCCCTGCCGGCGAGACTGTCCTCGCCCACGCCGAGCAGCTGCTCGGCCAGGCCACGGCGATCGAGACCGACCTCGCCGCACTGGCAAGCGGCGACGCCGGGCGGCTGCGGCTCGCCGGCTTCTACACGGCCTGGTCCACCTTCTTGCCTGCCGCGGTCGCCGATTTCGCGCGTTCCCACCCGCGCGTGGAGCTCGAGCTCGAGCAGCTCGACCCGCCCGCTGCGTTGCGGCAACTGCGCGCGGGCGAGATCGACCTGGCGGTGATCTTCCGCTTCGAGGCGGGCGACCCCGACGACGGGCTGGTCAGCACGCACCTCGCCCACGACCCCTACGCCCTCGCGGTGCCGGCTCGCAGCGCGTTGGCGCGGAAGGGGCGCCTGAAGGTCGCCGACCTCGACGAAGCAAGCTGGTGCGCGGCGCCACCCGGAAGCCCGGCCACCGTGCTGCTCCAAGCGTTCTGCCGAGAGCACGGCGGCTTCGAGCCGCGCCTCATCTACCCGACCGAGGACGTGGCGATGGCGCAGCCACTGATCGCCGCGGGCCTGGCCGTGGCCCTGCTTCCGGCGCTGGAGCTGGCTCGGCCCCATCCCGGGGTGACCGTGCGCGAGCTACCGCAGACGCCTCCCGGCCGCGACATCTGGTGCGTGCACCCGACGAACCGGCGCCTGCCGGCGGCACCGGCAATGGTGGGCGGGCTCGTTCAGGCGGCGGAGCGCTTCCAGCGATAACCCGACCAGACGTTGGGGACCCGGTCGGGACACCGTTCTCGCTAACCTCGAACCGTTGTGCGGCGTTGGACTCGCCTCGTAGTCAGGAACCGCAAGAAAGTCCTAGCCGGTTGGCTGGTTTTGTTCGTCCTGGGCGGAATCGGCGCGTCCAAGGTGGGCGCGCTCCTGACCAACCGCTTCAGCGTCCCAGGCTCTGATGCCGAGAAGGGCCTGAGCCTCCTCAAGGCGCGCTTCGGCGAGCGCGGCGTGGGCGACTTCACGCTCGTCCTCCAGTCCACCAGTGGCTCGATCCGCAACCCGGCCTTCGTACGCTCGGCCGAGGCCGGCGCACAACGCGGCGCGGCCGTCATCAAGGGAGCGAAGGCCGGCCCCGTTCTGCCGGCGACGCCGACCGTGGCCTACGTGCAGATCACCACGCCGCTCGAGAACGACGACGCGTCCAGGAAGACGCCCAACGTGCGCAAGGCGATCGGCACGGTGCCGGGCGCGAGGACCTACCTCTCGGGCTTCCCGGCGGTCAACCACGACACCCAGCCGATCTACAACTCGGACCTCCGCAAGGGCGAGTCGATCGCCATCCCCGTCGCGCTCCTCGTCCTCATCTTCATGTTCGGGACCGCGGGCGGGATCGTCGTGCCCTTCGCCTTCGCGGCGATAACCATTCCGACCACCCTCGGCATCGTCTGGATCCTCGCCCACTTCATGGACATGGCGATCTACGTGACGAACATCGTCACGCTGATCGGCTTCGCGATCGCCATCGACTACTCGATGCTCGTGGTCTTCCGCTACCGCGAGGAGCTCGAGCGCCACGACCATCCGCACGCCGCCCTCGAGAGAACGATGCGCACGGCTGGGCGGGCGACGCTGTTCTCCGGCGGCACCGTCGCCATCGGGCTCGCGCTACTCGCGCTGATGCCGCTGCCGTTCATGCGCTCCATGGGCATCGGTGGACTGATCGTGCCGCTCGTCTCGATCGCGGCCTCGGCCACCTTCCTTCCGGCCCTGCTTGCCGTGATGGGGAGAGGAGTGAACAAGTGGCGGATCGTTCCGCGCCGCATCCTCAAGTCGCGCGCCCAAGGGACGGGCGGCTTCTGGTCCGGGCTCGCGCACTCGATCATGCGTCACCCGGTCTTCTACTTCGTCGGCGCGAGCGCGGTGATGATCGCCCTCGCGATTCCCGCCTTGCAGCTCAGCCTCACGGGCGGCGACAACCGCGACGTGCCGCTGACCACCGAGGCGACCAAGGGCCTGGCGATCCTCGAGAACACGCTTGGGCCGGGAGCGTTGGCGCCGAACCAGATCGTGGTGGACACGCACCAGCCGGGCGGCGCCTTCAGCGCTGAGTCGATCGCGGCGCAGCGCCGGTTCGTGGCGCTGCTGAGCCGCGACCACGAGATCGAGCCCCAGACGATCCAGGCGCCCGCGCTCGTATCCCGGAGCCCCGGGCCGCCGAACGCCGCGACGCTTGCCGCGCTCGAGCGCGCCTCGCTCGTCGACGCCCAGGGCCAGGCCTTCCAGATTCGCGCGGCCGGTCACCACGACTCCGGCACCCACGCCGCGATGGACCTGGTGGACCGGCTGCGCGACCGCTACGTGCCGGCGGCCGGATTCGGCTCCTCCCAGGTGCTAGTCACCGGCGCGCCCGCCTTCGGCGTCGACTTCATCGACAAGGCCTACTCGGCGTTCCCATGGCTCGTCGTGGGCGTGCTGGTGATCAGCTACCTCCTGCTCCTGCGCGCCTTCCGCTCGATCATCCTGCCGCTGAAGGCGGTGATCCTGAACCTACTGTCGGTGAGCGCCACCTACGGCGTGCTCGTGCTCGTGTTCCAGCACGAATGGGGAAGCGGCATCGGCTTCCTCACGTCGCCGCAGATCGAGGCCTGGATCCCGATTTTCCTGTTCGCCATGCTCTTCGGGCTCTCGATGGACTACGAGGTGTTCCTGCTCTCGCGCATGCGCGAGGAATGGGACAAGCGCCACAACAACGAGCAGGCGGTGGCGAGCGGCCTGGAGCACACCGGGCGGATCATCACCGCGGCGGCGATCATCATGGTCGCGGCGTTCTCGGGCTTCACCGCGGGCAGCTTCGTGGGCCTTCAGCAGTTCGGCCTGGGTCTGTCGGTGGCGATCTTCCTCGACGCGACGATCGTGCGAATGCTTCTCGTGCCCGCGCTCATGAAGCTGCTCGGCGATTGGAACTGGTACTTGCCCGAGCGGGTGCGCCGCGCGATGCGCCTCCGGCCTGTGGGCGGTCGGGTGCCCAGGCCGGTGCAGCAGAGCGAGTAAGCGGGCTAGCCCCTCAGTCCGACCGTGCGCCGCTTGCCGCGGTCGGCGGCCCTGTCGGGCAGCGCGCGGAGGAAGCCCACGAGCAGCTTGTCCTTCGCCGACACCAGATAGCGCGACTTGGGCTTCGCGCTCTCCGCGGCGTCAGCGTTCCGTCGCGCGACGGCCTCGGGCGAAACTCCGTTGTTACTCATCTGATCGGCGACATAAGCGCCCGTCTTCGTGAGGAGCTCCTCGTAGCCCTCCATCGCGATGGGGAACTCGCCCGCCTGCCGCGCGGATGCTCCGGCCAGGTCGGTCGCGACCCACGACGGCTCGATCAGCACCACCGCGACGCCAAAGTCGCTCAGCTCCATCCGCAGCGCGTCTGAGAGTGACTCGAGCGCGAACTTGGTCGCCGAGTAGACACCCAGCCCAGGCAGGGCGAAGCGGCCGAGCACCGAGCTGATGTTGACCACTCGGCCGCTGCGCCGCTCGCGCATGCGCGGCAGGAAGGCGCGCGTGACCTCGAGGACGCCGAACACATTGGTGGCGAATTGGTGCTCGATCGCTTCGCGCGAGAGCCCCTCCACGGGGCCCGTGAGCGCGTAGCCGGCGGCGTTCACCAGGGCGTCGAGGCCGTGGCCATCGGTGACCTCGTCGACGCGCGCCACGGCCGCGCGCACCGAGTCGGGATCAGTCACGTCGATCGGCACGGCGAGGATGCCCGGGGTCGTCGCCGCGAGCTCCTCGAGCGCCGCGGCGCGCCGAGCGCCGGCGAACACGCGGTGGCCCCGGGAGGCGAGCTCGATGGCCGCGGCGCGGCCGATGCCGGAGCTGGCGCCGGTCACGAAGATGTCGAGCTGCTTGCCCATCGTCACTCCGCTCCGGCCTGGACCGCCACGGCGCCGTTCGGCGCCAGTCCGGGACGCAGCGGCTGCGCCGGCAGCAGCATGGCCGCGAGGATCGCCCCGACGGCGCTCACACCGGCGGCCACGAGGCAGCCCGCGCTGAGGCCGTCGAAGAACGCGCTCGACGCAGCGGCGTGAACGTGCGCGCCAAGCACGGTGTGGCCGGTGACCGTCGCGCGCTGGGCGATCTCCAGCGCGGCGCCGACCGAGTTGTGGGCGGCATCGGCGAGACTGCCCGGCAAGGCCGCGGGCAGCCGCGTGGCCAGCGTGCTCTCGTACAGCGAGGCGAAGACGCTGCCGATCACCGCCACGCCGAGCGTCGCCCCGAGGAGTCGCGTGGCGTCGTTCACCGCCGAGCCCACGCCGGCCTTCGCCTTCGGCACGACACCCATGATCGCCTCGGTGGCTGGTGCGCTGGTGAGGCCCATGCCGGAGCCGCCGAGCACCATCTGACCGGCGATTACCAGGTAGCTCGTGCCCGCGTTGGCGGTGGAGACCCAGGCGAAGAAGCCGGCGAGGAACGCCAGGCCGCTGGTGACCACGAGCTTGGTGCCGTAGCGCACGGCCAGCTTGGTGCCGAGCAC
>JBKPDA010000268.1:0-6370 GCA_046727635.1 Actinomycetota bacterium
TGCCGTGGAACAGCGACTTCGACGCGAGCCTCGTGAACTACACGCCGTTCGCGCTCCTGCTGCCGCTGATCTTCGGCGTCTGGTACCTGGTGTCGGCGAAGAACCGCTACCAGGGCCCGATCCGGACCCTGGAAGAGGACGTCGTCACGGCGGACTGAATTGAGGTGCCTGGAGCCTGGTGCCTGGTTCCTGGAACTGTCGAGCAAGGTTCCAGGCACCAGGCACTAGGCACCAGGCACTTGAAGGACTACCCCCGCTCGAACATACGAGTGCGCTCGTAGTCCGTAACGACCTGATCGAACAGACTCTGTTCTGTCCGTCCGTAGTTCAAATAATGGGCATGCACGGCGTCGCCGAACGCGCGCTTCGCGAAATCGCTCGACTCCCATAGGTCCACGGCCTCGCGCAGCGAGGACGGGAAGGCCTCGGCCTTGCCGGCCTCATACGCGTTGCCCTTGAGCTCCGGACCGGGATCGAGCTGGTTCTCGATGCCGTCGAGCCCGGCGGCCAGCAGCGCGGCGAAGCCGAGGTAGGGGTTCACGTCCGCGCCGGGGATGCGGCACTCCACGCGCCGGGCGTCGCCGTGACCGACGATGCGGAAGCCGCAGGTCCGGTTGTCGCGGCCCCAGCTGACGGACGTGGGCGCCCAGCTCTCCGCCGCGTAGCGCTTGTACGAGTTGACCGCTGGCGCCACAAACAGGGCGAGCTCGCGGATGTGCGCCCGCAGGCCGCCGAGGTAGTGGCGGAAGGTGTCCGTCTCCTCGTGGCCATCGATGAACGCGGGCTTGCCGTCCCCCAGCGCCACGAGGCTTGAGTGGATGTGGCACGAGCTGCCGATGTCCTTCTCAGACGGCTTTGCCATGAACGTCGCCGAGATGCCGTTGGCGTGGGCGATCTCCTTGACGCCGTTCTTGTAGATCGTGTGCCGGTCCGCGCTCGTGACCGCGTCGCCGTAGCGGAAGTTCAGCTCGTGCTGTCCGTACCAGGCCTCGCCCTTCGAGAACTCCACCGGGATGCCGGCGCCCTGCATGCCGAGGCGCACCTGGCGCATGAAGTTCTCGTCGCGCGTGGTGGCCAGGACGTGGTAGTCGAGGATGTAGGGGATAGTCGGCGTGAGGTGGCGGTACTCCTTCTCGGCCGCCTCCTCGAAGCTCTCCCGGTAGAGGTAGAACTCGAGCTCGGAGGCGAACATCGGCGCGAACCCCATCGCATGGGCGCGCTCGTACTGCGCGATGAGGATCTGGCGCGGGGAGGCGAGCACGGGGCTGCCGTCCTCCCAGGCCACGTCGCAGAGCACGAGCGCCGTGCCCTCGAGCCACGGGATGCGCCGCAGCGTGGACATGTCCGGGACGATCGTGAAGTCGCCATATCCGCGCTCCCAGTTGGCCATCTCATAACCCGGCACCGGGTCCATCTCCATGTCGAGCGCGAGCAGGTAGTTGCAGCCCTCGATGCCGTGGCTGAGCACGTCCTCGACGAAGTACTCGCCCTGGATCCGCTTGCCGATCAGGCGCCCCTGCATGTCGGTGAAAGCCGTGACGATCGTGTCGATCGTGCCCGCCTCCACCTCCTGCTTGAGCTCGTCCACGGACAGCATCCCTTGCACGGTGCCCGGGCCCCCGGGTCGCGGCGCCTGACCGTCGCGGCTTGCGACTGCCTCAGTGGTTTCACCGGCGTGCGGTTCGACGGCCATCGAGTCCTCTCCTCATCCGGGGCCTGCTGCCACGGATACTTGCGGGTCGCTCGGTGGGTGTCAATCGAGCGCGGATAGAGTTGGCGGACGATGTCGTCCCGGCCCGTCATCGGCATGTGCACACCGCTCGAGCGGGCAAGCTGGGGAGCCTGGAAGGACTTCCCGGTTGTGCTCATGGGACTCTCGTACGTGTGTGCGATACAGCGCGCTGGCGGGCTCGCCGTGCTGCTGCCGCCGGACGATGGCGCCGACACGGACGAGGTGCTCGAGCTGATCGACGGACTGCTGCTCGCGGGCGGTGCTGACGTCGACCCGGGCTCCTACGGCGCCGAGCCGCACCCCACCACGAACGGCACGGTGCCCGAGCGCGACGACTTCGAGCTGGCGCTGGCACGGCGCGCGCTCGAGCGCGACATCCCGCTGCTCGGCATCTGCCGGGGCATGCAGATCCTGAACGTGGCCACCGGCGGCACCCTCAACCAGGACGTGGACAACGTGGAGCTCCACCGCCACACGGCAGGGGCGTTCGGGGACCACGAGGTCGAGCTCGAACCCGGCTCGCTGGCGGCGCGGACGGCGGGCGAGGCGCGCCACGCGATCAAGTCGCACCACCACCAGGGGATAGGCCGGCTCGGAGCGGGGCTGGTGGTCTCGGGCCGGGCGGAGGACGGTGAGGTGGAGGCGGTGGAGATCCCCGAGCGGCGCTTCGCGCTAGGCGTCCTTTGGCATCCGGAAGAGGACGAGACCAGCAGGCTGATCGCCGCGTTCGTCGACGAGGTGCGTGCGACCCTGGCGAGGGCAGCATGATCACCGTCCTCGAGCCGGCCACCGAGCAGCCGCTCGCCGAGCTGCCGCAGGCGGGCGTCGAGGAGACCGACGCCGCGGTGGCGCGCGCCAAGGAGGCTTTCCCCGCGTGGCGAGGGGTGAGCCCCGGCGACCGCGCCGCTCTGCTCCACCGCCTCGCCGACGCGCTCGAGGAGCGCAGCGAGGAGCTGGCCACGCTGGAGGCTCGCAACGCGGGCAAGCCGATCGCCGACGCGCGAGGCGAAATGGGCATGGTGGCGGCCACGTTCCGCTACTACGCGGGGGCGCCAGAGCGCCTGCTGGGCGACACGATCCCCGTCGCCGGCGGCGTGGACATGACCTTCCGCGAGCCGCTCGGCGTGGTCGCGCTGATCGTGCCCTGGAACTTCCCGCTGACGATCGCCTCCTGGAAGATGGGGCCGGCGCTGGCGGCGGGCAACACGCTCGTCCTGAAGCCGGCCGAGCTCACGCCGCTCACCGCGCTTGAGTTCGAGAAGATCGCGCTCGAGGCCGATCTGCCCGAGGGCGTGGTGAACGTGGTGGCGGGACCGGGCAGCGTCTGCGGCCAGCGCCTCGTGGAGCACCCCGACGTGGCAAAGGTCGCGTTCACGGGATCCACCGAGGTGGGGCGGCGGATCGCGGCGGGCGCGGCCGCGACGATCAAGCGCGTCACGCTCGAGCTGGGCGGCAAGTCGGCCAGCATCGTGTTCGCCGATGCCGACCTGGAGCAGGCGGCCGCCGCGGCGCCGCTGGCCGTGTTCGGCAACGCGGGCCAGGACTGCTGCGCGCGCTCGCGCATCCTCGTGGAACGCTCGGCCCTCGACCGCTTCATGGATTCGCTCGAGGACGCCGTGGAGGCGCTGCGGGTGGGCGATCCGCTCGACCCCGACACCCAGATGGGACCGCTCATCTCCGCCGGCCAGCGCGAGACCGTGTCGTCGTACGTCCCTGACGACGCCCCTGTGGCCATCCGCGGCAGCGCGCCTGACGGGCCGGGCTACTGGTTCCCGCCAACGGTGCTCTGCCCGGTGTCGAACGACGACCGCGCGGCGCGCGAGGAGATCTTCGGACCGGTGGCGTGCGTGATTCCGTTCTCGTCCGAGGACGAGGCGGTGCGCCTGGCCAACGACACGATCTACGGCCTCTCGGGCTCGATATGGACGCGCGACGGCGGCAAGGCGCTGCGCGTCGCGCGTGCGCTGGACACCGGCGTGCTTTCGATCAACTCGAACACGTCGGTGCGTGTGGCCACGCCGTTCGGCGGCTTCAAGCAGTCGGGCGTTGGGCGTGAGCTCGGCCCCCACGCGCTCGAGCACTACACCGAGCTCAAGAACGTCTACTACGCCACGGGGTGAGCATGGGTCGACTGGACGGGAAGGTGTGCGTGATCACGGGCGCCGCGAGCGGCATCGGCGCGGAGACCGCGCGGCTGTTCCAGGCCGAGGGCGCGAAGGTGGTGGGAGTGGACCTGTCGGCCGACTCCGTGGGGGACCTCGCAGTGCAGGCTGATGTGACGGACGAGGATCAGGTCCGCGACATGTACGCGCGCACGCGCGACGAGCTCGGCGGCATCGACGTGCTGTTCAACAACGCGGGCATCTCGCCAGACGACGACGTCTCGGTGCTCGACACCTCGTTCGAGGCCTGGCAGCGCGTGCAGGACGTGAACCTGAAGAGCGTCTTCCTCTGCTGCAAGCACGGCATCCCGCACCTGCTGGAGCGCGGCGGCGGTTCGGTGATCAACACAGCGTCGTTCGTGGCGGTGATGGGTGCGGCCACGTCGCAGATCTCCTACACGGCCTCGAAGGGCGGCGTGCTGGCGCTGTCGCGCGAGCTGGGCGTGGAGTTCGCCCGCCGCGGCGTGCGGGTGAACGCGCTCTGCCCCGGCCCCGTGGACACGCCGCTCTTGCGCGAGCTGTACGCAGACGACCCGGAGGCGGCGGCCCGCCGCCTGGTGCACCTGCCGATGGGCCGCTTCGCGCAGGCGCGCGAGATCGCGAACGGAGCGCTGTTCCTTGCGAGCGACGAGTCGACCTATGTGACGGCGTCGACGTTCCTGGTCGATGGGGGGTTGTCGGGCGCGTATGTCACGCCGGAGTGAGGTCACGGGTCACAGGTGACAGGTCTTTCCTGTGACCTGTGATCTGTCACCTGTGACCTAGTCCTGCTCCGTCGTCGGCGCAATGAGGCGAATGTGCCGGCGCGCCACCATCACGAACGGCCGCTGCTGCACCTCGTTCGGCGCATCCAGCGCGATCATCGTCGCGTCCTGGATCGAGAAGAACTCGCGATCGCGCTGGTTCACGTAGTCCGATAGGCGGCTGCGGTAGCCCTCCCGCGGCAGCGTAAGGTTGCCCTCGATCCTCCAGCGGTCTGTCTCGACGACGATCTGCTCGAGCCGGTGGTCCACAGCCGGGGCATGGTATCCACGTCGCGCCAAGCCGACGTTTTGCGTGCCCTGGACGGGGTAGAGCCCAGGTATGCCACCACGTGGAATCAAGAAGGGCACGAAGCGTGCCCGTCAATACGAGCACATCAAAGAGAGCGAGAAGCGCCAAGGGCGTTCCGAGCGTCGCGCCGATGAGATCGCCGCGCGCACCGTGAACAAGGAGAGGGCTCGCTCCGGCGAGTCGCGATCGCGCTCGCGGACGTCGACCCGCGACATCTCGTCCGGTCGGCGCGGAGGGTTGCGCTCCGGCGCGGGCGGCGGAGGCCGCACGCGCGACCAGCTCTACAACGACGCCAAGAAGCTGGGCATCAAGGGCCGCTCGCGGATGAACAAGGCGCAGCTGCAGCGCGCCGTGGCCGGCGCGAGCAAGTGACCTCAGGCTGACCTAGTACCGCACAAAAAAAGGGTCTTCCGCGCGCAATACTCCGAAAGCAGTCAGGAGTGGGCGCCTGCGGCGCAGCTGTCACCGGCCAGTGCCGGGGCGTCGGAAGGAGGGTCACATGTATGGGCGCTTGAGCAGGTTCGCCGGCCTTCCGCCTGAACGCATCGACGAGACCCTGCGGCAATTCGAGGAGGAGCAGCTACCCGTCCTCGAGCAGCAGCGGGGGTATCGGGGCGTCATGGTGATGGTGAACCGCGGGACCGGCCAGGCAGCTGCAATCACGCTGTGGGAGACCGCGGACAACATGCGCGAGAGCGAGAAGGTCGCTGACCAGGCCCGCGCGGCCGCGGTGGCGACGGCCCAGCCCTCGCGCGAGCCCGTGGTGGACAGCTACGAGGTCTTGATGATCAAGCAGCTTGCCTCGACAGAGTAGGCCCGATCGCCCCCCCGGAGCTTCGGGGCGAGCTCGGCTCAGCGCACGATGCGAGCGCGCGGCACGAACGCCGCGAGGGCGAACCAGAACTGCTCGTCGTGGCGGATCGGGTTGAGCTGCCGGCCGTGGAGCGGGCCGCTCACGGCGGTGCCCGTGATGTCCCAGCCCGAACCCGTTTGGCGATCGAAGAACAGGCCCCTGCGGGACGAGAACTCGAGTGTGCGCCCGCCCAGGCGCCGGTCGAAGGCGGTGGCGGTGCCAACCTCGATCGAATTGGCCACGTGCGTCGAGTCGAGCACCGACCGCACGTGCGGGTCGTACAAGACCGCAACCGGCGTAGCGCCCGCGCGCGCTTCGACCACCGGCGACTTGCGCAGCTTCGAGACGGGACCACCAGCGTCTCACCGCCGGCGAAGACGGCCGCGACGCGCTCCATAGCCGGCAGGCTGGGGTTCGTCCTTCCCGTGAAGAAGGCCGACGGCGCCGCTTCCCTCTCGTAGCCCGCATAGGGGTTCTCCCCGTAAGGCCGGTCGAAGCCGGTATGGAGCGAGAGGACGGTGGCGTCCGGGTAGCGCCGCCTGAACTGCGCCCAGGACAGCGTCTCTGAGG
>JBKPDA010000269.1:0-7348 GCA_046727635.1 Actinomycetota bacterium
GCCTAGGATCGCGTCCACCTTGTGGCTGGCGAGCGCCGACACGAGGTTGAACCCCACGTTCTGCTCCTTCACGGAGCTCGGGTTCACGTGCGCCCGCTCGAGGATCGTCTTGAGGTAGGCGCTCTGGTAGTCGATGCCGGCGGTGCCCACCTTCTTGTCGGCCAGCTGCGACGGCCTGGTGATCGCCGGCTTGTCGAGCGAGATGATCGACGTGAGCGGCTTCTGAACGAGCGCGCCCACGGCCACCACGTGCAAGCCCCGGTCGCGTGCCAGCAGCAGCTCGGGCTCGTACGAGATCGCGAGGTCCACGCGTCCGGCCGCCACCTCCTTAATGGGGAGCGACGGGTCGTTCGGCGTGCGGATATTGAGGTCGAGACCCGACTGCTGGAAGTACCCCGCCGCCTTCGCCGCGTAGATGCCCGCGTGATCGGCGTTGGGGAAGAAGTCGAGCATCAGCGAGAACGGCACCGCGGTGCCGGGCTTCAGCTGCTCCTTCTTCTCGCCACAGCCGGCGGCGAGCAGGGCGGCTGCGATCAGGAGTGCGGCGGATGCCGCGAGCCAGAGGCGCTTGGTCACGCGTTCTCCTTCCTGTTCCAGGGCACGGCGAGTCGTTCGGCCAGCGTCACGAGCGCGAACAGTGCCAGGGCCATGAGTGTGAGGATCACCACGCCCGCGTACACGCGTGGCGTCTGCAGCTGGTTGTTGCCGAGCAGCACGAGCCGGCCGAGGCCCTTGTCGGCGCCCGCCCACTCGCCGAACACGGCGCCGATCACGGACACCGTCGCGCCCACCCGCAGCCCGCTGAAGAGGAACGGCAGCGAGGCGGGCAGCTCCACTTTCACCAGCGTGGCGAGGCGCGGCGCCCGCAGCGAGCGCATGAGCTTGAGCAGCTCGGGGTCCACCGAGCGCAGGCCGTCGAGCACGTTCACGGTGATCGGGAAGAAGCAGATGAGCGCGACGATCGCCAGCTTCGGCCCGATTCCGTAGTCGAACGCCAGCACGAACAGCGGGGCCAGCACCACGATCGGGATGGCCTGCGAGGCCACGAGCAGCGGATAGGCGGCGTCGCGGAGCGGGCGGAACAAATGCATCAGGATCGCGCTGCCGGCGCCGGCAACGACCGCGATCGCGAGGCCGAGCAGCACCTCCTCGAGCGTCACCCACATGTTCGAGATCAGCAGCGCGCGGTCGGTGCGCAGCGAGTGCCAGGTCTCCACCGGCGATGCCAGCGTGAGGTTGTCGACGCCGTGCAGCGAGGCCACGCCCTGCCAGGCGGCGATGAACAGCGCGAGCAGTACGGCGGCGGGGAGGTAGCGCTTCATTGCCCCAGCACCTTGAGCACGCGCTGCTTGAGCTGGGCGAACGCGGGGTCGGTCACGGTCTCGCTGCGGTTGCGGGGGCGGGGGAAGGCCACCTCGAGCTCGTCCAGCACACGCCCCGGACGCGGCGACATCACCGCCACGCGGTCGGCCAGGAAGAGCGCCTCCTCGGTGTCGTGGGTCACGAGCACGACGGTACGAGGCTCGGCGGCGAGAGCGTCCGCGAGCCACTCCTGCATCGACCCGCGGGTGATCGAGTCGAGCGAGGCGAACGGCTCGTCGAGCAGCAGCACGGGCCGCCCCGCGAGCAGCGTGCGCAGGAAGGCCACGCGCTGGCGCATGCCGCCCGAGAGCTCGTCGGGGTACGAGCGCTCGAACTCGGCCAGTCCGAAGCGCTCGAACAGCGGCGCCGCGCGCCGGCGCGCCTCGGCCTTCGACACGCCCTGGCACTCGAGCGCCAGCGCCGCGTTGGCGAGGGCGTTGCGCCAGGGCAGGAGCAGGTCGCGCTGTGGCATGTAGGCGCACGCGTCGAGGCGCGCGCGCGAATCGCTCCCGCCGCCGGCCGTCACGCTTCCCGCGTCGGGCTCCTGGAGCCCGGCCACGAGCTCGAGCAGCGTCGACTTGCCGCAGCCGGACGGACCGACCACGGCAAGAACCTCGCGCTCGCGCACGTCGAGTTCGAGCCCCTCGAGCGCGGTCACCACGCCGCGACGGGTCCTGTACGCGCGTCGCACGCCCGCGACCGCCACCGCTGTCTTCTCCAAAGAGAGAGGCTCCGGTGTGGGAGCCTCGATCCGCGCCTGCATCGCTCCCTCCGCGGGCATTACCCCACAGGTTCGAAGGGTCAGCGCCGGGGGATCCTGCTCCAGAGCGCTATCTCAGCCCGCCTACCCGCGAGCCCCCCTGTTGTAACGAGCGAGAGTGTACCGCTGGAAGGAGATCACGGATCCGTGATCTGTGATCTCGTTTGTTCTACCTCTTCAGCAGCGTGGCGGACCACGACACGGGCTTCGTCCCGGTGCTGCAAGTGTCGACCTGTTGCCCTGCTGCGTTCGTGACGCTGATCGTCACCTCCAGGGTGCCCTTGGCGTGACCGTGTGCTCCCACGCGCGCCCCGAAGCTGACCGTGGCGTGGCGCTTGTTGCCGGTGACGGGATCGTCGTCGAGGTCGTAGGTGCCGTTGGCGGTGAAGTAGCGGCTCTTGCCCACCACGGAGGTGGGCAGCGTGGTGGTGCCCACGCCGTCGAGGATCGGATCGGCCGACGGGTCGCTCTGACAGGTGGCCGCGTACTCGATCTCGAAGCGCGTGACCTTGCTCATGTTCCTCGCCATCAGGAAGCCCACCTGGCCGCAGCGGCCCGCGGTCTTCGGGCACTGGCTCGTGCTGCCGCCGAACTCGATCGTGCGGAACGAGTGAGAGCCCGCTGCGGTGGCTTGCGCGGGCACGGCCAGGACGGCGCTGATTGCGAGAAGGGCTTTGAGCACGGCGACGGTTTTGCCGCGAGGCAAGGGCACTACGAGACCTCCGTGTCTCCTGAGGGGCCGCCTCGGCGGGGGCGGTTGACCAGATGTGTTCGATCGTATGTGCGGTCTACGGATTCCGCAAGAGTCTTACGCCGCGGCCGGACGCTGATCGGTGAGCGCGTTCACGAAGCTCTCGAGCTGCTTCGTGGTCCAGCACTCGAACACCCCGTCGCAGTACGGCTCGTACGCCGCCATCACCGAGTCGCCGTAGTTCCAGTAGAGGCGCGGCTCGGGGTTCATCCAGAACATGCGGCCGGCCTTCTCTGCGACGGCGCCGAACGCCGCGGCGTGCGGCTCGCGGCCGTTGGTGCGCGCGTCGCCCAGCACAATCACCGTGGAGCGCGGGTCGAGGTCGTCCACCACCTGGTCGAGGAACTCGAGCCAGACGCGCCCGTAGTCGGTGTAGCCGGAGACGTCGGCCACGCCGGCGTCGCTGGCGATCGCCCGCGACACGGCCTGGAACGAGCGCTCGCGCTCGAACACGTCGGTGACCTCCGAGATCCGCTCGACGAACACGAACGAGCGCAGCTTGCGGAACGAGTCGTGTAGCGCGTGCAGCACGGACAGGAAGAAGACGCTGGCGCTCGTCACGCTGGTGGATACGTCGCAGAGCACGTACAGCTCGGGCCGGCGGGGACGGCGCGGCCGGTACTTCAGGCGTAGCGGCACGCCGCCTGTCTCGAGCGAGGCGCGCATCGTGCGCCGCACGTCCACCACCTGAGAGCGGCGCCGCCCGCGCTGCTCGTGGCCCTGGGTGGCCAGGCGACGCTTGAGCTGCGCCACCACGCGGTGCACGGCGGCGAGGTCCTGGAGCGGATTGCTCGGAAGCGCGCGGTCGAACTCCTGCAGCGGCTTGGCGGGCGGCAGCGACTGCGTGCGCTCGATGAGCGCGCGCTCCAGCTCGCGGCGCAGCAGGCGCTCGAACTCGCGCAGTTTGTCCTGGGGCACGGTGTCGGGGTCGGGCAGCTCGCGTCCAGTCTCGGCGCGCAGGCCGAGCGTGCGGCGGATGCGCTGCACGTCCACGCCGATCACTCCGGAGCCCTCGCCCTGGCGGCCGAACGCGGCGATCGCGAGCCGGGCGAGGTCGCGCATCTCGCCGTCGTTGCCCTCGCGGATGGCGTCGCGGATGCGCTCGCGCAGCTCATCGAGGTCCATGCGCTCGCCGCCCTCGAAGCGCTGTTCGCCGAGACCGCGCTGCACCGCCTCGCGCTCCACGGCCCGGAAGAAGAAGCGGTCGAAGATCAGCTCGAACACGCGCCGATCCTCCTGGGACTTGGCCAGGGTGGCGGCGAGCGCCTCGCGGAAGTCCCCCTGGTCGGTCCAGCTCAGCTCGTGCAGCGCGTGGAAGGCGTCGAGCAGCTCGGAGGTGCCCACCGCCATTCCCTCCCTGCGCAGCTCGTCGGCGAACTCGAGCAGGCGGGGGGCGAAGCCCGGCGGGCCGGCCTCGGGCAGGCCGCCGTAGAGGTTTGGCCTACCCGGCCTGCTGGCGCCCGACGAGGCCATCCTGCAGCTTCACTCCCACGCGCTCGGCTACCACGTCGAGGTCCGTGCGGTGCTTAACGATGATGCTCATCGTGCGCTTGAGCACCGTCTCGTCGATGTCGTCGGCGCCCAGCAAGAGCAGGGCGCGCGCCCAGTCGATCGACTCGGCGATCGACGGCGGCTTCTTCAGGTCGAGGTTGCGCACCATGTGCACCACCTCTACGAGCTTGCGCGCCACCTGCTCGGACAGCTCGGGCGCATGCAGTCGCACGATCTCCAGCTCCCGCTCCACGTCGGGGTAGTCGAGCCAGAGGTAGAGGCAGCGGCGCTTGAGCGCCTCGGTGAGCTCACGCGAGTTGTTGGAGGTGAGCACCACGATCGGGTGGCTCTTCGCCTCTACCACGCCCAGCTCTGGGATCGAGATCTGGAAGTCCGAGAGCACCTCGAGCAGCATTGCCTCGAACTCCTGGTCGGTCTTGTCGATCTCGTCGATCAGCAGCACTACCGGCTCGCTCGAGGCGATCGCCTGCAGCAGCGGGCGGGTGAGGAGGAACTCCTCGCCGAAGATGTCGTCGTGCACCTCCTGCCAGCCGGCGTCGTCGCCCTCGGTCTGGATGCGCAGGAGCTGCTTGCGGTAGTTCCACTCGTAGAGGGCCTTGGCCTCGTCGAGCCCCTCGTAGCACTGGAGGCGGATCAGCCTGCGCTCGGTCGCGCGCGAGAGAGCCTTGGCCAGCTCGGTCTTCCCGACCCCCGCCGGACCCTCCACGAGCACCGGCTTGCCGAGCCGCTCGGCGAGGAACGCGACGAGCGCGGTCGACTCGGCGGCGAGGTATCCCACGCGCTCCAGGGAATCGCGAACCTCGGCGACGCCTGTGTCCTGCTCGGCCATCCGAGCAAGGATACTTTTCAGGCGTTAGTCGTCAGACGGTGGCTGCACGCGGCGGCCGGTCGGCCCGTAGTAGTCGTCCTCACCGCCGGAGCGCCAGGTGTTGGGCATGCTGGTGAAGAATCCGCCCCCGACGATCAGGAGCAGGAAACAACCGGCCACCCAGAAGATCACCGCGCCGGTGATCGCACCCAGCACGAACGAGGCCACGAGCAGTAGCAGCAAGACGACACCGACCGGCGTGATCCGCCAGCCCGTGTCCGGCGGCACGCGGTTCTCAGGCCTTCGCATCGTTCTCTAGTACCAAGAAGAAACGGCGCCGAGCGCGAGCAGGACCCCGACGACGCCGATCGCCACCCACAGCGCGGCGCCCGTGACCATCGCCACGCCGAAGCAGGCGGCGATCAGCACGAGGAACACCAGGCCGAACGGGGTGATCGGAGATCCGGCATCCGTGCGCAAGACGCTCCGACTCCTTCGGGGTAGTCGCATGGCGTCCACACTATGTGCGAGTTCGGATTAGCGCCAGACTCCGCGCGCGAAGATAGGTTGCGCACATGGTGTGGGGCACCCTGCCGGGCCTCCCGAGCGAGGACGCGGCGACCGATCCGAAGCGCTACCTGATCCTGCTTGGCGTGGGCTTCATCGTGGCCGTGATCGGGCACCTCACCCGGACGAAGACCCTGATCGCCGCCGGCCTGGCGCTGATCTTCCTGGCCACCTTCGCGCTGCCGCTGTACTTCCACTTCCATTCGGGGTAGGCGGGCCTCGCGCGGCGCGGTAGGGGTGGGTGCACAACAGCCATAGTCGCCGTTAACTGCACCCAGGTCCCAGCCCACGTCGTCCAGGCGCGTGAAGCTGCGGCGCATGGGTGCCGGTATGGCGCTTGAGCCATGGCTTGCCCCGTTCCTGATCGGGCTGTACGGCGCCCTCGCCGAAGTGCTGATCCTGGTCCCGATCTTGATCCTCCTAGTGATGTGGGGATCAGAACGTGGCGCGACGCCTCAGCGGAGAACGAATCGCCGGAACAGGGTAAGAACGTGTCAGGGTGTTACCCGTCGACCACCCGCCACTCGACAGGTACGTGCCGCAACCCGCACCCCACCCGCGCGTTAAAGCTTCAGCCCGTCCGCGCCGATACGGGCCTTTGAGCATGGCTCGACCCTCCGCTCGGTGGACAGAAGCCCACGTCCGTCGCCTGTTCTGGCGCGCGGGTTTTGGCGCAACGCCGAAGGAGGCCACTCACTTCGCGAAGCACGGCAAGCAGGCCACGCTCGACTGGGTCCTCAACGGCGCCAGGGGGCCGTCGATGATCGGCCCGGTCCCCAAGGTCGACGGCCACACGCTGGACCCCACCAACGAGTGGGGGCACGACGTGCTCTGGTGGCTCGACCGCATGGTCCGCAGCCAGCGTCCGCTCGTGGAGAAGATGACGCTCTTCTGGCACGACCATTTCGCCACGCGCGATCAGGACCGGCCGCTGATGCTGCGCCAGAACAAGATGTTCCGCGGCCGCGCGCTCGGGCCGTTCACCGGCCTGCTCAAGGCCGTGACGCTCGACCCGGCGATGCAGCTCTTCCTGTCGCTCGCCGACTCCGACAAGGACGCGCCGAACGAGAACTACGCGCGCGAGCTGATGGAGCTGTTCACGCTCGGCAAGGGCTACAGCGAGCACGACGTTCGTGAGGCGGCCAGGGCGCTGACCGGCTTCCAGTCGCACTGGACCTCGGGCGGCGACTTCGGCGGCATCACCTACTCGCAGGAGAACCACGACCCGGGGATCAAGAAGATCTTCCACAAGCGCGGCCGCTTCGACTGGCACGACGTGGTGAACCTCGTGACCTCGCACCCCAACCACGCGCCGTTTCTCGTCGAGAACCTCTGGGGCTACTTCGTCACCGAGCCGCTCGACCGCCGCACGCGAACCCAGCTCGTGCGGATCTACCGCGGCAGCGGGCTCAAGATCAAGCCGCTGGTCGGGGCGATCCTCGCCCACCACAAGCTCTACGCGAGCCTGAACTCGCCCGAGATGGTCAAGGCCCCGGTGGTGTTCGTCGCCGGCGCGCTGCGCTCCACGCGGCGCTACATCGACGACGACTCCTGGACCTGGCTGCTCGACAGCATGGGCCAGTTCCCG
>JBKPDA010000270.1:0-6481 GCA_046727635.1 Actinomycetota bacterium
AGCGCGACCGAGGCCGCCAGCGCAAGCGCAAGTCCGACAGCCAGGGCGCTCACCGGGCCAGCCATTTCGACGCGTACTCGAGCATCAGCGGCGCGTGCGCACGCCACACGCGCCAGTTGTGCCCGCCCGGGAAGAGCGACAGCGTCACGTCGGCGCCGGCCAGCCGCAGGCGGTGAGCGAAGTCGGTGACCTGCGACGCGGAGTGGTCGCTCTTGCCCGCGTAGATGTAGGCGTGCAGCGGCAGGCGGCGGAGCTCGGGGGCCACCCTGGGCAGGTAGTCCGCAGGGTCGTTGGCCGCGATCAACGCCTTCGGCTCGCCCGCGAAGGGGCCCTTCTTCACCGTGGGCTTCACGTAGCCCGACCAGCTCTCCGCCACCGAGAAGGTGCGCAGGTGGTGCAGCATGAGGTTGAGTGCGGCGTAGGCCCCCTCCGAGTTGCCCGCGAGCAGGCGGCCGGCGCGTGTCGGAATCGTGGCCCAGCGCGAATCCACCGCGCGCACCACGTCCAGCACGAAGCTCTCGTACTGACCGTGGCGGGTGTTCGCCCACTCCGTGTCGCTCGTGAAGGTGCCGTTGCGGCCGTCCGGCATCACGATCAGCATCGGGCGGATCAGGTGCTCGTGCAGAAGCACGTCCGCGTCCACGCCGAGGTGGCCGGCGTCGAGCACGAGGCTGGGCCAGCCGGGGCTGCCGTGTAGGAAGTAATAGGTCGGGAAATGGCGCCCCCTGGCCGCGGCCGCCGAATATCCTGGGGGCAGGTAGATGAGGTACGAGCGCTGCTGCCCCAGCACGGGCGAGAAGAACTTCACGTTGACGACCTTGCCGGCCGGCACGCCGCGCGGAGTGCGGGGCGCCGGGAAGCCGCGGAAGCGGTAGTAGCTATGTCCGTAGCTGGTCACGCCATAGATCCCAGCGGCCACCCAGGCCAGCACCACCACAGCCAGGGCCCAGCGACGTCGCCGCTGCGGTGGGCGGCGTCCGGAATCGGCTCGCTGGTCGCGGCTCTCGTCGCCGTCGCCGCCGGTACCGGTTGGGTCTATCTCTTGCGCCAGGGTCACGTCCTGGGCCTCGGGCCTCGCTTCGACGGTGCGCTGCCGCTGCAGCAGCTGGCGGGCGGCGACGCCGAGCCGCTCCTGCGGATGCTCGTGGCTTGGCTCCCGGCCGGCGTTGCCGCCGGCGTGGCGCTGGACACGCTCACGCACCTCTCGCGGCGGCTGCGCGCGGCGCTGACCGCCGTCGTGGGTGCCGCGCTCCTACTGGCCGCGTCGGCGATCTCGGACTCGATTGCCCAGAACGACGCCGTCAGCGAACACGTGTCCGCGGCGTTCACGCGCCAGGCCATCTGGCTGGCCGTGGCCCTGCTGGCGCTCGGCGCGCTCATCGCGCCGCGGTGGGCTCGCCCACCGGACGCGACAGAGGCTGCCAGCCGCTCCTGAGCCGCCGCCGGCGCGGCGGGCGGACGTACGCCTCGGCCTGGAGCACGCGCAGCGCCGCGATCGGCAGGTGGGTGCGGGTGCCGTAGACGAGATAGCGCGGCCGCCAGGCGGGGGCGAACTTGCGGTTGAAGCTCGCGAGGCGCTCCAGCTGGAAGCGCCCGTGCAGGCGCTGGAGCAGCCAGCGCAGCAGCTGCTGCCGGCGCTTCAGCGCCGCGTCGGCGGCCATCAGGTGTGCGAAGCCGGCGAAGTTCAAGCTCACCTCTGTCACCCCCAGGTCGCGCGCGTGCTCGAGTGCCCGTGACACCAGCGCCTCGTTCAGCCCGTTGGGCTCGCCGCCCAGGCGGCGCATCGCGTCGAGCGACAGCCCGCCCGGGTAGGCGACGAAGTGGAGGAAGCCGGTGATCCCCTCGTCCGGCCCGCGCGCCACCACGTAGACGCTCGAGGCGTCCTCGTCGGCGCCCCACAGCCGGCCGAGCGTCATGGCGAAGCCCTGCATCCGGGGCTGCGCCGCGCGCCAGCGCGAGTCCACGAGCGCGAGCTGGTCCGCCAGCCCGGGTGTGAGGTCACGCCCGTGGACCACCTCGATCGAGTAGCCGTGGCGCTCGAGGCGGTGCACCGACTGGCGCACCTTCCGCATCGCGCGGCCCTCGAGGCTGGGATCGCCCCGAGGCCGCGGTGACCACCACCGCCCAGCCGCGCTTGTCGGCGTGGCGCAGGAAGTCGGCCAGGATCAACGGCCCGTGACCAGGGGGGCCGACCGGGTCGCTCGACACCACCGCGGTCTCGCGCAGCGTCCTGTAGGCCAGCACCCCGCCATGAGAGAAGAAGAACGCCTTGTCCTCGCGCAGCAGGAACGGCGCGAGCGAGTCGGCGGCGTGCTCGGAGACGATCGCTGCAGCCCGGCGGTGCTCGTCGCAGGTGTGGCCATCCGCCGCCCGCGCCGGCGCGAGCCAGGCGCGCAGGAAGGCGGACACCGCCACGAGCCAGGTGAACACGAGCAGGTCGAGCGCCACCGAGAGGGGATCGCCTGACCGAAGCCACCAGCCCCCGGCGGCCAGCGCGTGGTAGGCGCTCGTCATCGCCGTGCCAAGCGTGTGTGCGCGGTCATCGAGCAGCAGCTTCGTCGTGTAGAGCGCGTAACCGGCGGCAACGGCTCCCACGGCCAGTGTTGCCGCCACCAGCCCGGGCCGCGCGCGACGATCGCCGCCGCGCGCAAACGCCGAGCGGTTGACAAAGAGCAGAGCCGCGAGTGCCAGCGCGACCACGCTCTCCTCGTAATCGAGCCCCTTCGCCACGTGCACCAGCGCCGAGGCGCAGAGGATCGCGATCGTGGCCGTGGCGGCCCGGCGCTTCCGGCGCATCAGGCCCCACGCCAGCACCAGTTGCGCCAAGCCGCCAGCGGCCGCGAGCACATGTCCGAGCGCCATGGCCGGGCCAGGCTCCACATTGCTCAGCAGGCTGTGCCGCCACGGCACGTCGGGAGTAATCGCCGAGGTGAGGCTGAGCAATCCCGAGAGCGCGGTGGCCGCCACAGCCACCAAGCGCCAGACAGCGCCCGAACGAGGCGTACCCTTCATCCGGATCCCGATCTTCGCCAGGACCGGGTTAAGCGGCGTTAGCAATCGGCGGACGCCGAGTTACGAGCCCGATCGGGCGCGGCGGAGCCGGCAACGGCCGCACGAAAAGCGCTGCAACCGACAGCCCGGCGGGGATGCTGTACCCGCGCGCGAGCAGCGCCGCCTCGAGGTGCAGTGGCAGCTCGAGCACCGGGTGCAGCCACGGTGGCGTGAGCGCCAGGTCGGAGCGGCCGTCATGCTCTCGCCGCGCTCTGCCGGCCAGTCGCAGTGCGGCGGCGGCCGGCAGGAGCAGCGAGTTGAAGTGGGTGTCGCGCACGAGTTGCCAACCCGCTGTGGCCGCCACCCGCCGCAGGCCCTTGCGCCGGTAACGGCGGTAGTGCTCGTTGCGGACGTCGTGCTCCGACCAGAGCGATTGGTAGGCGGGCGCGGTGACCAGCAGGTAGCCGCCCGGCCGGGTCACGCGCACGAGCTCTCGAAGCGCCCGGAGGTCATCGGGCGTGTGCTCGATCACATCGAGACACGTGACCAGGTCGAACGTGCGGTCGGCGAAGGGCAGCTCCTCGACGCGGGCCTGCAGCACATTGTGCCCGCGTTCCCAGGCAGCGGTCACGGCGCTGTGGCTCAAATCGACGCCCGTCACGTCTCCAAAACGCGCCAGCTCGTCGAGGACCCGTCCAGAGCCGCAACCCGCGTCGAGGATGCGTGCGCCTTTGGGGAGGCCAAGCCTCTCGACCTCCTGACGGACTATCCGCAGGCGACCGCGATACCACCAGTGGCGTTCCTCGTGGTCGAGGATCGCCTGGAACTCAGCCTCTTCCACCCCGCCAGCGTCGCCGCAGGCGGATTAACCCGGCACCTCGTGTTGTTGGATTTCCGTTAAGTGACCCAGCGTCGGGGCGGCCTCGAGCCGCAGCACGAACCGGGCGCCCACATCGCTCGGCTCGAGCGCGAGCGAGCCGCCCATGCGATCGGCCAGCTCGCGCCCGATTGCCAGGCCGAGCCCAAACCGCGCCTCGCCGCCGGTGGAGCTGCCGCGCTTGAAGCGGTCGAAGATCAGCTCGCGCTCGTCCTCGGGCACCCCCGGTCCGCGATCGCTGACCGACAGGAGCCAGCGATTCCCCTCGCGGGCGAGCTCGACCGCGGGGGGCTCGTCCGGCGGCGCGAAGCGCAGCGCGTTGTCGGCCAGGATGCGCACGATCCGCGCGACCGCGGTTGGATCGCCCATCGCCCAGTGGGGCTCGCTCGGCTCCTCGAACGAGAGCCGGTCGCCGAACTCCGCCACCACGGCGCGCGTGAGCTCACTCAGCTCCACCGCCTCGCGCCGCAGCTGCACGTCGGCGTCGATCCGGCTCAGGTCCAGCAGGTCGGCCGCGAGGCCGGCGAGCCGGGCGGACTGGTTGCGGGCCTCGGCCACCTGCCGGCGCGCGTCCGCGATGTCGGCCGGGTCCGCGTGCAGGTCCTCCTCGAGCAGCTCCAGCAGCGCGGTGAGCGAAGTCAGCGGCGTGCGCAGCTCGTGCGAGGCAGTCGCGACGAATGCCTGGCGTGCGCGCTCCTGCTCGCGCAGCCGCTCCTGCATCGTGGTGAACGCGCGGCCCAGGTCGCCCACCTCGTCGCGCGCCGCATCGGTGGCCAGCTCTGAGTCGAGCCCGTGATCGGCCAGCATCAGCGTGGCGTCGCGCAGGCGCCGCAGGCGCCGCAGCAGGGTGGCGGCAATGCCGAGGCCGAGCAGGAGCGCCACGCCGAGGCCCACGATGGTGGCGGTGATGAGCGCGCGCCGGACCACCCTCGTGCCCACCTTCGCGTCGTCGAGCCCCTTGCGCAGAACGAGAACGTAGCGCTGGTCGTCGATGACGAGCGGCAGGGCCAGCCTGGCCACGTCGGCACCCGACCGGTTCACCGTCACCCCGGTGACGGGCTTCGAGCTGCCGAGCGCGGAGCGCACGTCGTCGAACTGTCCGGGCTGCCGCGGGTGCGTGTCGATCAAGGGCTTGCCGTTCTGGTCGAACAAGAGCACCCGCGCGCCGGTGCGGCGCTCGAGCGAATCGGCGAGCCGCTCGAGGCGCGGTGACGAAGCCTCGACATCACGCGCTTCGAGGTCCTCGAACGAGCCGCGCGACGCGATGGCGGTGGCCCGCAGCGAGCGCAGCTCCTCGTCGCGCAGGTTGCGCTCGAGCGGCGGCAGCAGCGTGGCCGCGGCGACGCCGAGCACCACCGCGCTCGTGAGTATCAGGGCCGCCACGAGCCGGCCGCGAAGACCGAGGACCGGCAGGCGGCGCATTGCTATGGAACGTTGAGCCGGTAGCCCGCTCCGCGCACGGTGATGATCAGGCTCGGCGACTCGGGCGTCTCCTCGAGCTTCTCGCGCAGGTGGCGCACGTGCACGTCGATGGCGCGCGGATCGCGGTAGGCGCTGTCGCCCCAGATGGCCCGGAGCAGCTCCTGACGGCTGAAGAGGCGGCCGGGCTGGCCGATCAGCGCCCCGAGCAGCTCGAACTCGGAGAAGGTGAGGTCCACGGGATCGCTCTCGACGGTGACCACGCGGTTGGCGCGGTCGAGCGTGACCCGTCCCACGGTGGCCACGTGGTTGCCGAACGTGCGCGGGTCCACGCGGCGGAGCACGGCGTGGATCCGGCTGCGCAGCTCGGCGAGGCCGAACGGCTTCGTCACGTAGTCGTCGGCGCCGGCCTCGAGCCCGAGCACCGCGTCCGCCTCGCTGTCGAGGGCGGTGAGCATGATGATCGGCACCACGTTGCGGCGCTCGCGCAGCACGCGGCAAACCTCGTAGCCGTCGGGGCCCGGCCCGAGCGCCACGTCGAGCAGGACGATGTCGAATCGCTCCGTGGTGGCACGGTCGATCGCCGAGCGCCCGTCGGGCACGGCCATCACCGTGTGGCCCTCGCGGGTGAACGACTGACGGAGCGTCTCCCGCAGCGGCGACTCGTCGTCCACCACGAGGATGTTCAGGGGCGCCTGGGTTACCACCGGGACAAAGGCTAGTGTCGTGTGTTCCGTTCTTGGGCCGATCGATGCTGCTGCGCGCTCGCAACACGCTGCTTTCGCTTGCCGTGATACTCGCCGCGGGCTCGCTCACCGCCGCCGAATCGGCCAAGGCACCCACCGGTGGGACGGCGCCGCGCCAGCGCATTTGCGCACAAAAGCCGCGGCACGGCAACCTCTACGTCACGCTCACGATCGCCGGCGTGGGACGTACGGCGATCGTCCACGTGCCGCAGACCGCGTTTACCGGCCAGGCCCTGCCGGTGGTGCTCGCGTTCCATGGCTCGGGCGGCACGGGCAAGTTCATGGCCGGCTACTCGGGCCTCCAAACGCTGTCCGACCAGCAGGACTTCGTGTCGGTCTTCCCCAGCGCCGCCCGGCCCGGCCGCCGCTGGGTGCTCGCCGAGGAGGACAAGGGCGGCCCCGCCGACCTGCAGTTCATCGAGCAGTTGCTCGACCGGGTGGAGTCGAT
>JBKPDA010000271.1:0-5718 GCA_046727635.1 Actinomycetota bacterium
GTCGTCGCGGGAAGCGTGAACGGCGCAGTCGACTGCTCGGCGCCCACTCCGGTGTTCCGCTCCCCCGGGTTGCTGGCGCGCTTCGATGGAGCCGGGTTCGACTCAACCTTCGGGACAGACGGCGCTCTCTTCACGGACACGATCCCCGGCGGCCCAGCCAGCGCGTCTTTCCAAGGGTTCTCCATCCGGCCTGACGGGAAGTTCGTCGTCGGCGGTTACACCTACTTGCCGGGACTCAAGATCCAGTCCCTCGTCGCGCGCTTAGACGGTGCCGCCATGGATCCCACGTTCGGCAACGGCGGCACGGTGCCTGCGCCACTCGCAGGCGGAGATGAGTCTTCGGCTGTCGAGGCGCTGACCGTTCAACCCGACGGCAAGATCCTGGCGGCCGGCTTCGCCGGCTGCCAGGCGGCCGTGACGCGGCTGATGGGCGACGGCGCCGGAGGCGGCGGCTCGCCTGTCGGGGAGGTCTCGGCGTGCGGGGGTTCCTCCCCCGGGGGCGGTGGCAGTGACAGTGGTGGTGGCGGCGGCGCCGGCCCTGGCGGCGGTGCGCCGCAGGGTGACGGCTCCACTCGCGGCGCCAGCGGCGCGGGAGCGAACCAGCTCGCTGCGCAGAACCTCGTGGCCACGCTGTCCAAGCTCGGGATCAGCCCATCCAGCTTCTCGGCGGCGAGCAGCGGCCCGTCGATCGCCAGGACCGTCGGCGCCCGCGTGAGCTACGAGAACACGCAGGCAGCCACCACGATGCTCACGGTGCTCAAGCGCACGCGCGGCGTTCATTACGAGCGTCGCTGCCTACGGCCGGCCCGCCACCGGCACGGCCGCAGGTGCGCGCGCTGGGTCGTGGCGGGGCGCTTCATGCATGCCGACAAGGGCGGCCTCAACAGCTTCCACTTCACCGGCCGCGTGTACGGCCGCAAGCTGAAGCCCGGCCGCTACAAGCTGCGCGCCCGGCCGCGCTTCGCCGGCCCGGCCGGCAAGGCGATCGAGGTCACCTTCCGCATCGTCAAGTGAGCAGGCCTTCGCCCACGTAGCCGCCCGCTCGCCCGGCGGCACCGTGAACGAGTAGCCACGACGCAGGATGCGCTCGCCGCGGTTCGCGGCCGGCTCCGCGAGCTTAGGAAAGGAGGTCCGCTCGTCCGGCTTGCTCGAACGCCATGCGGCGATCGAGATGGAACGCGAGCCGCACCACCTTTCCCGCTTCGACCGTGAATACGACGGCCGCGGGCTGCTCGATCACCACGTGGTCGTGCTGCGTCTCGCCGCGGAGGTGCACGAGCATCACCACGTGGTCACCGGCGTCCACGTAGTCCTCGAGCTCGGCCTCGTAGTTGCTCCACACGCTCAGCCATTCGCGCCAGCCCTCGGCCAGGCCGTCGACCCCGTGGTAGACCTGCGGGTCCAGCTGCGGCTGGAAGCAGATCTCCACGTCGTCGGCGAGCAGGCCGATGTCCACGTTCGCCGGCGGCTCGTTGCCGTCGAACATCGCCCGCATGTCGAACGTGCGGCCGCCGAGCGCGGTCCGCACCAGCTCCACGTTCTCCCGCGACATACGCGCCAGGAAGTATGCGCCGCTACGGCGTCAGACGTTCCGCCAGGTACTTCAGCGACAGCGGGTAGCGGTACTCGATGCCCATGTGGGTGGCGTCGAAGAGCTCGAAGAAGACGTCGGTGACGCCGATCTCCTTGAGCGCGCGGCGGAAGGCCTCGGCGCCGAGGTCGAGGTACCACTGGTCGCGCTTGCCGGCGTCGATGTAGATCGCGCGCAGGCCGCGGAGAGCGTGGGCGTACTTCGGGACCATCCGTACCGGGTCCCACGCCAGCCAGCGCTCCCACACCTCGGGGATGAGCTCGGAGGTGTCCACGTCGAACGGCAGCCGGACCGTGCCGTCGTCGTCGGTGGAGTAGCAGGCCGCCATGCACCAGTCGTTCAGCAGGTAGCCGTCGCTGTCCTTGGAGAAGGCCGGGCGGCTGCGGAAGTCCTCCCAGAACTTGTCGAACGAGCCCTCGTAGTCGTCGCGCAGGGTGCGGGCGGAGTCGCGGAACTCGGGCAGGTAGCAGCTCTCGAACAGAGCGTCGCCGGCGTGGGTGGCCATGCCGCCGAACAGGTCGGGCCGCAGCATCGGCGTAACCATCGCGCCGTAGCCGCCGCTCGACTTGCCCGCGATGCCGCGGTGCTCCGCCGCGGCCAGCGTGCGGTAGCGCTCGTCCACCCAGGGCACCACCTCGTCGCAGAGGTACGTGTGGTACTTGCCGGTGCCGGGGGAGTCGAGGAACTGGCTGCCTCCGTACGAGGTCCAGGCGTCCACCCACACGACGATGCAGGGCGGCGCGTCGCCGGCCGCGAACAGCTCGTCCGCGAGCTCGGGGAAGTTGAGCCGGAACGCCGAGCGGTTGCGCCACGCGTCCAGCTGGCCGGTGAGGCCCTGGATCATGTAGACGGCGGGATAGCGCCGGTCCGAGTCCTCGTAGCCGGGCGGCACGTACACCCAGAGCGGCCGCTCGTGTGGGTCGCCGAGCGGGTTGCCGCGCAGCGCCTCGCTCTCCAATACGTGCTCGTCGAAGCGGCCTGCCGGTGCTGTGCCCCAGGGGTGCACGGCCGCCGACTGTAGCGAGCCTCCGCTCAAGTCACGGCGCGGGCTGCCGACTTAACGGTTAAGGACTGACGAGCCAGCTTGCCCAAGACATGCTGGTGGAACGTCCACGGGGGCCCTTCGGGGCCCCCTTTCGCGCTCGGTTAGGATCCTGGCTGTCCAGCCAAAGAGGGGGAGGACCGAGCAATGCGCTACCTCGTCACCGGAGGATCCGGCTACATCGGCAGCCGGCTAGTCGAGCGCCTCAGCCAGCGCCAGGACACCGAGCGGATCGTGATCTGCGACATCCGCCCGCCGAGGAGTCACCGGCCCGGCGTGCAGTACCAGGAGCTCGACGTGAGCGACGCCGGGCGCGTGCGCGAGGCGATCGAGCGCGACCGTCCCGACGTACTGATCCACCTGGCGTTCCTCCTCAACCCGATCCACGACGAGGACCGCATGTACAAGGTCGACGTGGGCGGCACCCAGAACGTGCTCGAGGCCGCGGAGTCGGCCGGGGTGCAGCAGGTGCTCGTCGCCTCGTCGGCTACGGCGTACGGCGCGTTCCCGGACAACCCGGTGCCGATGGCCGAGGACCACCCGGTGCGCGGCGTGCCCGACTTCGAGTACGCGCGCGACAAGGCCGAGTGCGATCGCCTGTGCCAGCTCTGGGCGCTGCGCAACCCGGAGCGCGTGATGACGATCGTGCGTCCTTGCATCGTGCTCGGGCCGAACGTGGACAACTACATCATCCGGCTCTGGACCGACCAGCCCTTCCAGCTCGACTTCGGCGGCGACGACAACCCGATGCAGTTCGTTCACGAGGACGACCTCGTCGACGGCCTGATGCTGCTGATCGAGGGCCGCCACGGCGGCGCCTACAACATCGCGGGCGACGGCACGATGACGATCGGCGAGTGCGCCGACGTGATCGGCGCCAAGCGGCGCAAGGTGCCGCTCAAGGTGGCCTGGAAGCTCGGCAGCGTGATGTGGAAGCTCCACCAGGCGGAGACCCCGCCGGGCAACATCCACTTCGCGATCCACCCGTGGGTGGTGTCCACCGAGAAGCTGAAGTCGGTGGGCTGGCACCCGAAGCACACCACCCGTCAGACGTTCGAGATCACGCTGCGGACGCGCGGCAAGTTGCCAGTGTCCGAGACGGCGACGCCGACGCCGCCAGTGGGCACTCCAGTCGGGGTCTGAGAACAGGTAGAGAGCGGGGCGGGCCATTGCTATGCTCGCCCCGGCCCAGGGCGGTTAGCTCAGTTGGGAGAGCACCAGCTCGACAAGCTGGGGGTCACTGGTTCGAGCCCAGTACCGCCCACTTCAGGGGGCTGCAAACCTGCGCCCTGCTGCGTCCTCGGGGTCTCCTTGTGCGGAGCACTAAGGAGACCCCTGCGTCCTTGCATGGCTTGGTTTTCGCTCCCCTGAAGTGGGCGGTCCGCCAATCCATGGAAGCCGGTCTGACGTGCCCGGCGACCTTCCGGGGGACGGCAGGTGCGGCTATCGCTTGTCGTCGGCTGGGCGCGTCCGCCTGCTTCATCGAGATCCTCGGCAGCTGCGAAGCGCCCGACGTGTAGGCACAATCGCGCCCACCCGTATGCGATCCGACTGGAGAGGACCATGATCGTCGACTGCGCCCACTACCGTGAAGGCGTCCGCCAGCACGAGGGGCCGATGGAGCTGGATCGGGCGGCGGCGATCTGTACGGCCGACGACGGCGGCTTCGTCTGGCTTGGGTTGTTCGAGCCTGGGCAAGAGGAGCTGGCCTTGGTGCAGGAGCACTTCGGCCTCCATGACCTCGCTGTCGAGGATGCTCAGAGCTTCCACTTGCGCCCGAAGTTCGAGCAGTACGACGATGGGGCGATCTACTTCGTGGTGTTGCGCACGGCGTGCTACGTCGACGAGCGCGAGGACGTGGAGTTCGGCGAAGTGTCGGTCTTCATGTCGCAGCGCTTCGTGATAACCGTACGGCAGGGGGTTGCAAGCGACCTGCACGCGGCGCGGCTGCGGCTGGAGCGTCGGCCCGAGCTGCTCAAGGAGGACCCGCCGCGGTGCTCTGGGCGATCCTGGACAAAGTCGTCGACGACTACTCCCCGGTCGTCGAAGGGCTGGAGCGCGACATCGAGGAGGTCGAGGGGACGGTCTTCGGCGGGACCGTCGCGCCGACCGAGCGGATCTATTCGCTGCGGCGCGAGGCAAGCGATTTCTACCGTGCTGTGCACCCGCTGCTGGCGCCGCTCGATGCAGTGGAGCGCGGCGTCTACACGCAGATCGGCCCGCAGCTGCGGCCCTTCTTTCGCGACGTGAACGACCACCTCAAGCTCGTGGACGAGGAAGTGGTCGCCCAGCGCGACCTGCTCGCAGTGATCCTTCAGGCAAACATGGCCGCGGTGTCGGTCGAGCAGAACCGCATCAGCGTGGCCCAGAACGAGACGACGAAGCAGCTGACGATCATCGCGACGATCTTCCTGCCGCTCACGTTCATCACCGGTTTCTTCGGCCAGAACTTTGGCTGGCTCGTTCACCACATCAACCCGTTGTGGGCCTTCGTGGTCTACGGAGTCGGCAGCCTGGTCGCGTCCAGTGCGGCGTTGTACCTGTGGTTCCGTCGACGCCGGTACTTCTGACCGGCCGGGTTCACCGCCGCGATGCCGTAGTCGAGGTGCCGTTTGAGCTCGTGCGTGTCGGCGTCGTATTCGCGCGGTTCTTGATGCCGAGCGGAGCTAGCACCGTCGCGGCCGTTCTCGTCTCGAGACACACCGCGGCGAGCGGCGTCGACGATCACGGAGCGTCCGAGGGATCCCCTGGTGCGCTGGTCCGGTCGAGCCCGGGCGCCACTGCCTTCCCGCTGTCGATGTCCCGCGAGAGCTTGGCCTTTTCCTCCGAGCGGCCGGCTGTGAGCACGCCTGAGCCCGCCGCGTGCGAGATGGGGTCGCCGCCGCGGCCTCGCAGGATCGTCGCGCACCCGACCGCGATCGCCGCGCCGACCAGCGGACCGGCCACGTACACCCAATAGGCCGTCCAGTCGCCGCTGACCAACGCCGGTCCAAACGAGCGCGCCGGGTTCATCGAGGTGCCGCTCACAGGCGCCGACCACAGGCCGGCGAGGGCGATGTAACCGCCGACCCCGAGCGCACCGATC
>JBKPDA010000272.1:0-6187 GCA_046727635.1 Actinomycetota bacterium
ACTTGCGCTCGTACGCCCGCATCGCCTCCTCTGACCGGCGCCGGCTCATCGCCCGCCTCAGCCCCTCCGCCTCTCCTGCCGAGAAGCCGGCGAACGCCATCGAGGTCTCGATCACCTGGTCCTGAAAGACGATCGTGCCGAGCGTGTCGCGCAACACGGGCTCGAGCGAGGGGTGCTCGTACGGCACCTCGTAATCGGGGTTCGCGCGCAGCAGCTTGCGCCGCTCGATATACGGATGCACCGCGCCGCCGAGGATCGGCCCCGGCCGCACAAGCGCCACCTGCACCGTGAGGTCGTCGAGCGACGCCGGCAGCGTCTGCACGAGCATCTGCATCTGGGCGCGGCTCTCGATCTGGAACACGCCCGTGGTTTCCGCCCGCTGGATCGAGCGGTACACGTCCGGATCGTCGAAGGGGATCCGCGAGAGGTCGATCCGCTCCCCGCGCACGCGCGCGATCTCCTCGACGCAGCGCTCGACCGCTGAGAGCATGCCGAGCCCGAGCAGGTCGATCTTCAGGAAGCCGGCGTCAGAGCACGAGTCCTTGTCCCACTGAACGAGCTGGCGCCCGGTCATCGCCGCCGGCTGGATCGGGCAGATCTCGCACAAGGGCTCCGTGGCGATGACCATCCCGCCCGGATGCTGCGACACGTGCCGCGGCAGCCCGTGCGCGTCCTGCACGAGCCGCACGAGCGCCTGCCAGCGGGGCGAGCTCTCGATCCGCCGCCTGCCGACGCCGCCGCCGATCGCCTTCTCCATGTCGCGCTCGATCTCGTCGGAGCTCCAGGGGTCGACCGAGCGCGCCGCGCGTTCCACCTCACCCGGCGGCAGTCCGAGCGCCTTCGCGAAGTCGCGCACCGCGCCCCGCGTGCGGTAGCAGGCGAACGTGGATACGAGCGCCGCGCGGTCCTCCCCGTAGCGCTCGATCACGCGCGGGATCAGCACCTCGCGGATGTCGCGCGGGAAGTCGAGGTCGATGTCCGGCATCGCCGCGATCTCCTCGTTGAGGAAGCGCCCCATCAGGAGCCGGTTCTCGATCGGGTCGATGTGCGAGAGCCCGGTGAGGTAGCAGACGATCGAAGACACGCTCGAGCCGCGGCCGCGCCCCGGCGGCAGCAGCGCACGTGCCGTGGCCGGCCCGCGCACCTCCGCCGCGACCTCGCGCGCGAGCTCGAGCATGTCGCGGTGGAGCAGGAAGAAGCCGGACAGCCCGAGCGTGCGAATGATCCGCAGCTCCTCCTCGAGCCGCGCCTCGGACTCGGGCCGCCGCCCGTTCGGATAGCGCTCCACCAGGCGGTGCCGGCAGAGCTCCGCCAGCGTGCGATCCGCCGTGCCGTCCTCCGAGCCGGGGTAGCGGTAGCCGAGATCGCGCGTGATGTCGAACTCGAGCCGCTCGGCGAGGCGGCCGGACTCGTGCACCGCCTCGGGGTAATCGGGGAAGCGCGCCGCCATCGCCTGCGCCGGGGCGAGCACGTGCGAGGCGTTGCCGCGCCGCTCGGGCTCGGACTCGTCGAGCGTCTTGCCGAGCCGCGCCGCCACGAACGCGTCCTGGAGCCGGATGCGCGAGCGTGCGTGCGCGTGCACGTTGCCAGTGGCGACGCAGGGCACACCCAGACGCTCGGCCAGCTCTGCCAGTAGGCGGTTGCGCCGCCTGTCGTGCCGGGCGAACGGCCGCTGCAGCTCGACCCGGAAGCGCTCCGGGCCGAACGCGGCGCGCAGCCGCCGCCCGACCGCGGCCGCCGCCACGTGGTCGTGGCGCTCGATGCGGCCGGCGAGCGCGCCGCCGCGTGCGCAGCCCGACAGGCATACGAGCCCCTCGGCGTGGAGCTCCACCTCCTCGAGCGAGACCGACGGCGGCGTGGGCTCCGCCGGGCGCTCGCGCGTGCCCTCGTGCGCGCGAGTGATCAGGCGGCAGAGGTTGCGATAGCCCTCGCGGCTCTCGCACAAGAGCGTGAGGTGCGAGCCGTCGTCGAGCGTGAGCTCCGCCCCGCTGATCGCCCGCAGACCGAGCGGCTCCGCCGCCTTGGCGAACTCCATCGACCCGTACAGCCCGTCGTGGTCCGTCAAGGCGAGCGCCGGATAGCCCTGCTCCGCCGCGACCGCCGCGAGCTCCACCGGCAGCGAGGCTCCGTCGAGGAACGAGTAGGCCGAGTGGCAGTGGAGCTCGACGTAGGGCATGGCGAACGTATGTTCGCATAGAAGACGGTCGTATTTGGATTGCGAGGACCTGCGCTTACTGCCGACTAACCAGGCTGATGGCCCGCCGCCGTACCCTGCCCGTCGCGCTGCTCGCAGCCGCCTGCCTGGCCTTCCCTGCCCAAGCGGCCGCGAAGACGCAGCTCACGCCCACCCAGAAGACCTACCTGCGCCAGGCCGAGCGCGGCGTGGCGAAGGCGCACCGCTACTGGTGGGATCGCCGCCGCCATTGGTACCGCGACCGCCGCGGCTCCCACAGCTCCCATCCCCTCGCGACGATCTGGGGAATCGTGCCGCTGTTCGAGGCAGTGAACGCGATCCAGATCGCCTCGCCGAGCCACCGCCACGCGCGCGCGGTGCGCAACTTCGTCCGCGGCGCCGAGCGCTACTGGAACCCCCGCCTGCGTCCGCACCCCGGCTATGCCGCCTACCCCGGCGACCACCGCACGCGCGCCCGCACCTGGTTCGACGACAACGGCTGGTGGGGACTCGCCTTCTTCGACGCCTACCGCGCCACCCACTCGCGCCGCGCCCTCAACGCCGCCCGGCGTGCACTGCGCTTCATCATGATCTCCGGCTGGGACAGCCGCCGCGGCGGCATCTGGTGGAACAACATGCGCAAGTTCAAGGCGGGCGAGTCGCTGGCCAGCACCACGCTGCTCGCCTCACTCCTCTACAAGGAGACCCACCGCCGCGGCTACCTCCGCCTCGCGCAGCGACTGATCGCGTGGGGCGACCGCGAGATGTGGAACGACAAGTACGGCCTCTACGGCGCCCGAGACAACTTGGACGCGCCGATGCCGTACGTGGAGGGACCGATGATCGTCGCCCACCAGACGCTCTGCCAGGCCACGGGAGTGCAGAGCTACTGCACCCTCGCCGACTCGCTGGCCGGCAGCGCCTACACCTTCTTCGGCGACGACTTCCGCATGGGCCCGCAGTTCGACTCGGTCTACGTCCACTGGATGCTCCACTACTACGCGCACGGCGGCAGCCCGGTCTGGTACCAGGTGGCGGGCAAGGCGGCTAGCGACGCCCACCAGAACGCGCTCAACAGCCACGGGGTCTTCACGCGCGCGTGGGACGGCACGTCCATGTGGAGGCACGGAGCGCGGCCCGGGATGTTGAGGACGCATGCGGCGTCAGTCAGCGTTCTCGCCTGGTTGGCGACTGTCAAGCCGCCCAGTTAGGAGTACGGAAGTACGGAAGTACGGAAGTACGGAGGTACGGATCTGTTGGTCTCCGTACTCCGTACTTCCGTCATTCCTTCAGTGCTTCTTCGCCCGAATCTCCCCCAACAGCCCGTTGCCTTCGTGGTTGATCCCAGCGCTGAACAGCAGCGTCTGGGGCGTTCCCGTCACCCCGTTACCGAAGCGCAGGCCCCATAGGCCGTCGATATGGATCTGGCCGAACTTCGTGGCCAGTGAGCCGAGGAAGGCTCCGGTCTGCGGGTTGTAGGCGTTGATCGCGCCGTCGCCGAAGTTGCCGACGAGCAACGCGCCCGAGAATTGGCCAAACCCGTTGGGTGCGACGACGAGCCCCCACGGCGAGTTGAGCGCGCCCTTCGAGATCAGCCGCCGCACGAACGTGCCATCGGGCCTGAAGACGTCGACGTAGCCGTTGCCGGGGCCTGCCACGTCGTCGTGGCGATCAGCGTCCTGCATTGCATACGTCACGACGATGGAGCCGCCGATCTGCTGGATCCCGAACGGAGCGAAGCCGGCCGGGATGTTCGGGTCGGTGAAGTCGCCCGTCAGGTGCACCGGCATGAAGCTCGAGTCGAAGACATCGACCTTGTCGTTGTGGAAGTCGGTGGCGTAGAGGAACGTCCCACTCTTCTGCGACGCGATCGCCAGCCCCTTGTAAACGGCGCCGTCTGATGCGCTGAAGCCCGTCTGAGCGCTTGGGGAGGGTGCCGGCGGAGGCACGTCGCGGTTCCAGCCGGTGATGTTCCCCGACTCCGAGGCGAAGATGAACAGCGCCGGTCCCGAGTGACCGTGCCCGTCGTTCACGACGAAGTCGTTCGTGGGGTTGTTCACCTGGCCCGTGGGCGCCCCACCCGGAATGTCGACCACGAGCGGCGCTATCGAGATCAGCGTCTGCTTCGTGCCGCCGGTGTAGAGCGTTGCCTTGTCGGTGCCGTTGTCGGCCACCCAGAGCGGCGTCTTAGCCCCGGCGGCGAGACCCCACGGGTTCACCAGGTTGGGGTCGGTGATGTCGGCCACACCGGGAATGTCTGATACGAGGTTTTCCTGCTTGTAGGTGCCGAACGGCTTGCCGCCCGCCATGGCAGCGGCGGGCACCACGACCAACGCCAGCGCGGCCAGCAGGGCGGCACGGCGGAGCACCCTGCCGAGCCCATCACCCTTCCAGAGGCGGCGTCGAGGCGGACGGAACGAGTGACGGGCAGACATGCCAGCCTCCTCTTGGATCGCGCAGCGCTTCCCAGCCCCTTTACGCAACGACGCCCGAGCGGCCGCAATCCTTCCCCTGGCTTGTCTAAGCCTTGAGGCGGCGCGATACTGCCACCCATGGCGAGCGCCGCCGCCACCGACGTGCAGCCGCTCGAGGCGCGGGCAGAAGCCGGCCGCGACGCCCGCTCCAAAGCGCCTCGTAGCGCTCATGCGCATTGGTCGCCACCCGAGGACCGGCCGGATCCGCTCGCCATCCTCGAGGAACAGGAACGCACGCGGGTGCCTTCGCTCGTCCCGATCCGGCACGGGCGCATGGCCGCATCGCCGCTCGCGTTCCTGCGCGGTGCGGCGGCGGTGATGGCGTGGGATCTGTCGCGCACACCATCGAGCGGTCTCATCGTCCAGGCCTGCGGGGACGCCCACCTGGAGAACTTCGGCGTCTTCGCGGCCCCCGACCGGCGCCTCGTCTTCGACCTGAACGACTTCGACGAGACGCATCCCGGGCCGTTCGAGTGGGACCTCATGCGCCTCGCGGCGTCCGTGGTGGTGGCCGCGCTGGGAAACGGCCATCGGCCCCGCGATGCGCGAGCCGCCGCGCTCGCGACCGCGCGCACCTACCGCGAGCGGATGGCCGACGCGGCGTCCATGCGCTCGCTGGACATCTGGTACACGCGGCTGGACGTCGACCAGATCGTGAAGTTGCTGCGCAAGCGCTACGGGTCGCGCGAGGCGAAGGGAACCGAGAAGGAGGTGGCGAAGGCCCGCCGGCACACGCAGCTCGGCACGCTGGATCGCTTCTGCGACCGTGGCGGCGACGGTGCGCCGCAGATCCGCGAGGCGCCTCCCCTGATCGTGCGGCTCACCGATGAGGAGCACGGCCAGTGGTCGCCGTTCGTGGTCGATGCGCTCGAGTCCTACCTGAAGAGCCTGGCGCCCGATCGGCGGATGCTCGTGTCCCGCTACCACTTCGCCGACTTCGCCTGGAAGGTGGTGGGCGTCGGCTCGGTGGGCACCGCCGCGTTCATGGTCCTGTTCATGGGCGATCGCGACGACGACCCGCTGTTCCTCCAGGCGAAGGAGGCCGAGCCGTCGGTGCTCAGCCCTTACGTCCGCGGCCGGACCCCGAAGAACCAGGGGCAGCGCGTCGTGGAGGGCCAGCGCCTGATCCAGGCCGCCAGCGACCCGTTCCTCAGCTGGCTCCGCGGCAGCGGGGCCAAGCATCGCGACTTCTACATGCGCCAGCTGCGAGACATGAAGGGCTCGGCAAATATCGAGTCGATGGATCCGGAGGGACTGAGGCTCTACGGCGAGATCTGCGCGACCGCGCTGGCGCGGGCCCACGCCCGGACCGGCGACCCGGTGGCGATCGCCTCCTACCTGGGGAGCAGCGACCGCTTCGACACCGCCATCGCCTCGTTCGCCGTCGACTATGCCGATCAAACGGAACGTGACCATGAAGCGCTACTCGAAGCGATTGACGGTGGGCGGATGCAGGCAGAAATGGGGGTTTAGGGTGTGGGGTGTGGGGTGGCGGGTGTGGGAAAGGCTTGACCCTGGGTCGTTCCCCACACCCCAGACC
>JBKPDA010000273.1:0-14435 GCA_046727635.1 Actinomycetota bacterium
ATCCTGCTCTCCCGTTCGACCGACGGGGGACACCACTGGTCGACGCCGGTCAAGGTCAATCACACGACCTCCGGGAAGCAGGCGTTCACGGCGGGTGTCCACGTAGCAAGCAACGGCGACGTCGCGGTGACGTACTACGACTTCCGCAACGACGCGGCCAACGACGCGGCTCTCAGCACGGACTACTGGGTGACGCACTGCCATGCCGCCACGAGCGATTGCAGCCAGGCATCCAGTTGGGGCGACGAGAACCGGCTCACGCCGGTGTCGTTCGACATGCGGTCGGCGCCGTACGCGGTCGGGTACTTCGTGGGCGACTACGAGGGACTCGACAACTTCGGGACCACGTTCACGCCGTTCTTCGCGCAAGCGACTGGGACGCACGCGAACCCGCTAACGGACACGTTCTACTCCACCGCGCACCCGTAGAGTTGCGGAACCTCGCTCGGGCCCTTCCCAATGCCGCCGGGAAGGGCCCCGGCGTTCATGGCGCTCGCCCCTGGCGCGCTACCGCCCGATTGAGGTGTATTGAGGCGAGGCCGCGCCGGGCGCCCACGACGCGCGCGCCTTGGCGACGTCTCCGACGAGAGCTGGCAAATCCCTACCCAGTAGTCGCCGACTCGATCCCGCTAGCGCCAGCCGGCGCGTGCACCTAACGTTGCCGCGTCGGCGGGGGCAGCAGCAGGTTGACGGCGGTCGGTCTGCCGGTAAGGCTGCGTGCGGCCGCGATCTCCACCGCGACTCGCGCGCGTGCGCCCGCGATCGTGCCGACGCGCTCGCCTTGGACGAGCAGCGAGCGCGTCGGCAGCGTCGGAGGGACGCGCGCGACGCCCGCTTCCGGCGCGAAGCGGGACTCTCTGGCGTCCTCGACGAGCCGCACCAGAGTGCTCGTTCGGAACGGGAGCGGCAGCGGACGCCGGCCCGAGTCCCAACCTGACGGTTCATGACTCCCGTCATATCAGCGCGTCACTGCGGCTCGTGCCGTGGGGCGAGGATGTCGTCTACGTGTCGGCCAGCTCACACGCTGACCGTCGGTCACCTATTGGGTCGACGCGCATGTGATCGACCGCGCCAAGCCCGCGTCCGAGGCACGGGCGGCGACGGGGGCTGAGTTTGGAAAGGACATGGAAAGCAGCGACGGACAGCCATGGCCAGACCGCAGCCCCTGAAGGGCTGTCTAACCCCCTTCACGAAGGGCACGGCAAGCCATGGACACGGTTTCTCAGCGCTTTGGGAGCAGGAGGTCGGCGGTTCGAATCCGCCCGCCCCGATTACAGGGCAGCTGAACGCGCCTGGCTGCGTCGACGTTCGCGGGACGTGCCCATGCACTGTCCCGCTCCGCCGACTTGCCAGCCACGTCCAGCTGCATCTGTAATCGGGGCGGGTCCCGCCCCGATTTCATGAACCCTGGCCGCCCGCAACAGCGAGCGTCCTCGTCCCCGAGACCCCGCACAAGCCCCGAGCCTCAGGCTCGGGACCTTTACGCGACAGTCTCACGTGGAAGCAGGTGTGACCGTCGTGCGCGTCCAGGCGCGTGGGGCGAGGCTTCGGGAGTTCAGCGGTCGATGGTGGCCATCTGCGCTTCCTCGTGGCGCTCGCCGGCGGCCGGGGTGAGGTTGTTCAGCCGTTCGATCTGTTCGGCGCTCAGCTCGACGTGGTCGGCGGCGGTGTTCTCCTCGACGCGGGAAACGCGCTTGGTGCCTGGGATCGGGGCGATGTCGTCGCCCTGTGCGAGCAGCCAGGCCAGGGCCACCTGCGCCGGTGTGGCACCAGCCTCGGAGGCGACGGCCTCGACTTCGTCGACGATGCGCAGGTTGCGCTGGAAGTTCTCGCCGGCGAAGCGGGGGTTGGTCTTGCGCCAGTCGTCATCGGCAAGCTGCTCGGGGGAGCGGATCTTCCCGGTGAGAAAGCCATGCCCGAGCGGCGAATAGGGGACGAAGCCGATGCCCAGCTCGCGCAGGAGCGGCAGCAGCTCGGCCTCCGGGTCACGGGTCCACAGGGAGTACTCCGTCTGCAGGGCGGTGATGGGGTGGACGCCGTGGGCGCGGCGGATCGTGGCGAGGCCGGCCTCGGACAGCCCGATGTGCCGGACCTTACCCTCGGCGACGAGCTCGGCCAGAGCGCCGACGGTGTCCTCGATGGGGGTGGTCGGGTCGACCCGGTGCTGGTAGTAGAGGTCGATGTGGTCCGTGCCGAGCCGTTTGAGGGAGCCCTCGACCGCGGTGCGGATGTTCGCCGGGCTGCTGTCGAGCACCCCGGCGCCGCCTCCCGCGTGCGAGACGAAGCCGAACTTCGTCGCCAGCACAACCTCGTCACGGCGCCCCTTCATGGCTCGGCCGACGAGTTCCTCGTTGCCGTAGGGCCCGTAGATCTCAGCCGTGTCGAGGTGGGTGACGCCCAGATCGAGCGCCCGGTGGATTGTGCGGATCGACTCAGCCTCGCTGCTGTCCGGGTCGAGGTAGTAGCCGGACATCGCCATCGTGCCGAGTCCGATGCGGGAGACGTCAAGTCCGCCTAGCGAGATGTGCTTCATGGTGATGTGGCTCCGTTGTCTGAATGGTTGGTCGGGGTGCTTGCTGCGTACATCAGGAGACGCCCGCTTCCACGTCGTCGTATGCCAGTGAGGTCGACAGCTCCCGGAAGGCGTTGATCTCCTCCTGAAACTGGGCCACCTGCTGCTCGGCTTGCGCGATCGCGTCGGCGCCGGCGATGAAGCGGCGTGGCGGCTGCGCCTCGTCGGCGATTGTCAGAAGCGCCTCGGCGAGCTTGGCCGGGTCGCCCAACTGTTCGCCGTTCTGGGTCTCCCAGAACTCGCGTTGCGCGGCGTTGCGCTCGGCGTAGTCCTCGATCGACAGCTCGGCGTAGTTCGTCGACTCCTTCGTGAGCAGCTCGGTGCGGAAGAACCCGGGATTGACGATCGTCGTGTGGATGCCGAACGGCTCGACCTCGGGGGCGAGCGACTCCATCCAGCCGTCCACGCCGAACTTCGACGCGGCGTAGGCGGTGCCGTACTCAAAGCCGGCGAACCCCGCCGACGACGAGATCGTCACGAGGTGTCCTGAGCGCTGCCTGCGCATGACCGGCAGGACCGCGCGGGTGACGTTCATCGGGCCCACGAGGCTCGTAGTCAGCTGCCGCTCCATCTGCCCGGGTGTCAGCTCCTCGAAGTAGCCGGCGTAGAAGCTGGCGGCGTTGTTGACCAACACGTCGATGCGGCCGAAGCGGTCAACTGCCGCCTTGACCGCCGCCTCGGCCTCTTGGGCGCTCGTGACATCGAGCTTGACGGCCAGGAGAGCGTCGGCTTCGCCGATTGCCTCCTTCACGCGCTCAGGATTGCGGCCGGTAGCGACCACGTTCCTGCCGGCGGCGAGGGCGGCCTTAGCGAACTCAAGTCCCATCCCGCGCCCGGCGCCGGTGATGAACCAGGTCTTCTTGTCGGTCATTTCTCCGTGTCCTCTCGATCAGTGACTCTCGGGTTGCCTCCAAGAAAGCACGCATTTGCGGGGAGTGAGAGTCCTTGTTGATGGGGGTACTGGCAGGGTCCCCCGGCCCTAGACGGACGGGGCTACGCTGCTCCCGTGGACGCCAAGGGCGAGATCCGGGAGTTCCTGACTTCCAGGCGAGCAAAGCTCACGCCAGACCAAGTTGGTCTGACGTCATACGGCCCGCGGCGTGTGCCGGGGCTGCGCCGGGAGGAGGTCGCGGTCCTGGCCGGAGTCAGCGTCCCCTACTACACGCGGCTCGAGCGCGGGAACCTGAGTGGGGTCTCCGAAAGCGTCCTGGAAGCCCTCGCCCGTGCGCTGCAGCTCGACGACGCCGAGGGGGCGCACCTGTTCGACCTCGCGCGTGCGGCCCAGCCGACAACCCCGGCGCGCCGACGTCCGAGAAAGGAACGGATCCGGCCGAGCGTGCAGCGCATGCTCGATGCGATAACCGGAGCCCCGGCGGCCGTGCTCAATGGCCGGTTGGACATGCTTGCGACGAACACGCTCGCCCGTGGCCTCTACTCGGTGATGTACGTCGACCCGGTGCGGCCGGTGAACCACGCCAGGTTCGTCTTCCTCAGCTCGCGCGCGGCCGACTTCTACCGGGACTGGGAGCGCGCGGCCGACGACACGGTTGCCATCCTCCGTACCGAGGCCGGCCGCGATCCGTACGACCGCGATCTCTCGGACCTCGTCGGCGAGCTCTCGACTCGCAGCGAGGAGTTCCGCACGCGCTGGGCCGCGCACAACGTCCGCATCCACCGGACCGGCACAAAGGCCTTCCACCACCCGGTCGTCGGCGACCTCGCCCTGACGTACGAGATGCTGGACCTGTCCGCCGACAGCGGCCTCGCGGTCCTCACCTACATCGCCGAGCCCGGCTCGAAGTCGGCCGAGGCACTCGACCTCCTCGGGAGCTGGACCGCGACGATCGACGCCGCCGACGCAGCGAAGGCATCCGAGGCTGCGTCGTAAGGATCGGCTGACTCGAAGCCGGCAACGCAGGAGCGGTCAGGCAACTGCTGCTTTCGAGGATTAGGCGTTTGCGCGGCCTCCAGATGGCTCTCGCTTCGGCGCCGTCGTTGTCGTCGCCGCTGAGGCCGTCGGATTGCGACTCGAAGGCCACGAGCGGCCGGTCTGGTCGACCGCGTTGGGGCCGCCGGCCGAGTAGGACACGGGCGCCGGGAGAGGGGCGAGCAGCGACGAGGTGCCGCTGAGGATCACGGTGCTGTCAGCTTTGAGGGAGGCGGCCTCGGCGCTCGAAGCGCCGATCAGGGCCAGAAGAATCAGGGAGGTGAGGGCGAGTTTGGTCATGCGGCCGACCGTAGACGCGCCAACTCAACGTCCGCTCACAACCCGCTCACGCGGAGACCTCGGCGGCGAGCTGCACGGGAAATCGGGGCGGGTTCCCGCCCCGATCAGCCTGCCGGTGGCGCGTGGGCACGCGCGGCGTAAGCTGTCTCACGGCAGCCCGGAGGTTCGAAGTTGGGTTCAGCGGCTTTCCCAGACGGCACCTCTCTTCGGTCATCGTGGCTGCGCAGACGCGGGGTCGCGACGGTGGCGATCTGCGCGACACTCGGCTTGCTGGCGACCGCGTGCTCCGGCGGTGCGACGCGGCCAGGAAGCCACGCCGGCGGCGACGCGCGGGGCGGCGGCCGGTCCGGCGCCGTGGCAAGCGGTGTGCGGTTGTCGATCACGCCGGCCGGCGGCACGGATACCGCGCCGAACCGGGGGATCACGGTGAGGGCCGTGGGAGGCAGGATCGGCAGGGTGATCGTCCGCACCGCGGGCGACCCGGTTACCGGGAGGCTCAACGCGGCCCGAACGGTGTGGCGCAGCACCTGGGCGCTGAACGTCTCGCGGACCTACACGGTCACCGCGACCGCTGCGGGGACCTCCGGCGGGCGGGTCACGCTGAGGAGATCGTTTCGCACGTTCACGCCGAAGCAGACTTTCTCGACCAGGATCATTGAGGGCTATCGCCAGACCTACGGCGTGGGGATGCCGATCATCCTGTACTTCAGCCGCCCGATCAGCAACCGGGCGGCGGTGGAGCGGGCGCTGCAGATCAGGACCTCGAAGCGGGTTGTGGGCGCCTGGTACTGGGACAGCCGCTGTGGTCTCGCGCCCGTATGCCTGTATTTCCGGCCGCGGCGCTACTGGCCACCGCACACCAGGGTGAGCTTCACCGGCCACCTAGACGGTGTCGAGGTCGCCCCCGGGGTGTTCGGCGGCCACACCCTTACCCAGACGTTCACGATCGGCTCCTCGCTGATCGTGGTGGCCAGCACCGCTCGCCACTACATGAACGTCTACCGTGACGGGAAGCGCTTCGCGCACTGGCCGATCAGTAGCGGACGGCCCGGGGATGACACCCCCGCCGGGACCTACCTGACGATCGAGAAGGCAAACCCGGTCGACATGGTCGGCCCCGGCTACAACATCGAGGTGCCCTGGTCGGTGCGGATCACCTGGAGCGGCGACTACCTGCACGACGCGTACTGGTCGGTCGGCGAGCAGGGGTTCTCCAACGTCAGCCACGGCTGCGTGAACATGTCGCCCGCCAACGCCGAGACGTACTACAAGATGGCGAACCCGGGCGACCCGGTAGAGATCACCGGCAGCCCACGGGCCGGCACCTGGGACAACGGCTGGACCATGTGGTTCCTGTCCTGGAACCGGTGGCTGCGGGGCAGCGCGCTACACAGGGCGGTGCGGGCCGGCCCGCATGGAAGCACGTTCGTCAGCTCCCAACGCCGCCGCCCCCACCGGCACAACACCACTCGGAGAGCCCACTCGCACAAGCGGGCGGGGTCCTGAATTCGGATCGATCCGGATGGATCACCTCGCGCTCCCCGTTCGCGACCAGGAGCGCTCGCGCCGCTTCTATGAGTCCTATTTCGGGTTCGCCGCCTATCCCGCGCGGCGCTACGACGATGACGTCCTGATGCTCTACAACGCCCGCGGCTTCTCGCTCGCGCTGCGCCCCACCGACGAGCCGATCGCCCGTCCCGCCTGGATGCACTTCGGCATGAGACTTCCTGACCGTGAAGCTGTGCGTGCCCTGCGGGACCGCTTGGCCAACGAGGGCGTCGAGCTCGTCGAAACGTGGGACCAGCCGGACTACGTCAGCGTCAAGTGCCGCGACCCGGACGGCTACATCGTCGAGGCCTCGTGGGCGCCCGCCCGGCGGTAAAGTCGGCTTGGGCGCTGTGCGGCTTGCGGGGCGAAGCTGAACGAAAGGAGCGTCCAATGGCGAGTGTCCCATCTCCTTCGTCCGTCGCCGGCATGCCTCCGCCGATCGCCGACGCGCTGCGTGGGATTGCCAAGTTTTGGTGGCTGTGGCTCGTGGCCGGGATCTTCTGGATCATCGCCGCCCTCGTGATCCTCCAGTTCGACCAGGCGTCGATCAAGACGGTTGGCATCTTGATCGGAATCATGTTCCTGGTCACCGCTGCGCAGCAGGTCCTCGTAGGAACCCTGACCCGCTCGGGCTGGAAATGGTTCTTCTATGCCTTCAGCGTGCTGTTCGCGGCCGCCGGAGTGATCTCCCTGATCCGGCCGAAGAACACGTTCGCGGGTGTGGCCGACATCCTCGGCTTCCTGTTCCTGATCGTCGGCACCTTCTGGATCATCGAGGCCTTCGCCGAGAAGGCCTATAGCCCACTCTGGTGGCTGACTCTGATCGCCGGGATCCTGATGGTCATCCTGGCCTTCTGGACCGACGGTCAGTTCTTCATAACCAAGGCCTACACGCTGCTGGTCTTCGCCGGCATCTGGGCCTTGATGCACGGAATCACCGACCTCGTGCGCGCGTTCCAGATCCGCGGCCTGGGCGAATCGGCACCACCTGGCTAGGCGGGACGGGCTGGAGACTGGCGGCTCTTCCTGGGAATGAGCCGCAGGCCCAGCAGCGGCAGGATGGCGATCGCGAAGATCGCGCCGTAGCGCAGCGGCAGCTTGAACGCGCTCGTGGCGGCGCGCTGGACGATCGAATCGAGCCGCTCGTGTAGGTCCCTCAGAGCCGCACGTTCCGAGGGAGTCGCGTGAGCGCTCGCACGTGCGAACGTCGAGCCGAAGTCGGGCAGCTGGCTCTGCGGGGCGTTCTTGTAGTCGGCGAGCAGTCCCGGCACCAGCGAGGCCTTGACGTCGGCCGGTATCGGTGCTGTGAGTACCGCCTTGGCGGCAGTCGGGAGCGCGTGATTTGGCGCCTTGTTCAGCTCGTGGACGAACACGGGCGTCAGGATGAGCAGGCCTAGGACGATCCCTGCGTCGCGCGCCGCGACCGTCTTCGCGGCTCGGGCGGCGGCCGGTCCTGCGCTGGCGAGCGCGGCGGTCGTGAGGCCGGGGAACGCCAGGCCGAGGCCGGTCCCCACCAGGCCAAGCATGACGACCACCCAGCCCAGCTGCCTGTGCGTGACGAGCGAGAGGCCGAGCAGGCCGGCGGCGACGAGCGCGGCGCCGACGGCTGCCAGCGCGATCGGCGACCGTCCGCGTACGGCACGCTCGGCGATCGCGGTCGTGAGTGGGATCGTGGTCACCACCGCCGCGGCCCCGATCGGCGTCAGCTGCCAGACATCGATCAGCACCAGCACCACCAGGAACAGGGCGGCGATCAATCCGGCCGAGAGTAGTGTCAGGCCCGCGTTGGCCGTAAGTGGGTCGAGCGCGGACGGGCGCTGGTCCGCCTCCGCTGGAGGCTGATGCGCGCGGCCCGGGCGTACCGCGAGGACGAGGATCACGGCGAGCGCGGCGACGGGCGCCTGCGCGAGGAAGATCGAGCGCCAATCGAAGATCTGGGTGAGGATGCCGCCGGCCGCAGGTCCCACGGCCATGCCGATCGCGGCGGCCGCCGACCATCCGATGAACGGCGAGTCTCCCGGCCCCGCGGTTCTGGCGAACATCGGCAGCGACGCGCACAGGAGGAGACCCCCGCCAACGCCCTGTACGCACCGCAGGGACACCAGTGTGCTCATGTCGTTGGCGAGTCCGCAACCGATCGAGGCCAGCCCGAACACCGCGAGGCCGGCGATCAGGGCCCAGGTCGAGGCGAGTCGGCGAGCAAACGGGATGACCGCGGCGGCGGTGACGATCAGCGCCAGGTTGTAAGCCATGATCACCCACGTGACGTGCGAGATCGAGGTGTGCAGTCGGGCAACGATCTGCGGCAGCGCAAGCACCACGATCGACGCGTCGGCAAACGCCAGCGCAACGACCAGGCGCACGGTGGCGTTCTGCCAGAGGCGCCGGCTGGCGGGCGGTTCGACCTCGATCATGCGTCCTCCTGGGCGGGCGCAGGCTCGGCTTGTGGATGGAGCTGGACTGCCGGCAGCCGCCGGCCCAGCCATCGTGGCAGCTGCCATGTGCGGCGGCCGAGCAATTCGAGCACAGCTGGTAGCAGCAGGCTGCGGATCACGAACGCGTCGAGGAACACGGCGCTGGCCAGGCTGAGCCCAAAGAGCTTCAGCACGCGCTCTGAGCCGAACACAAACGAGACGAACACGCAGATCATGATCGTCGCGGCCGCCGTGATCACGCGCCCGGTCGAGCCCAGGGCGTCGACGACGGACTGGGAGGGGTCGCCGCTCTGGCGCCATCGCTCATGGATGCGGGAGATGAGGAACACCTCATAGTCCATGGAGAGGCCGAAAACGATCGCGAACAGAATCACAGGCAGCCACGGTTCGATCGGGCCGGGGCTGACGCCGAACAGTCCGCCCAGCCAGCCGTGCTGGAAGATCGCGACCGTGACCCCGAACGCCGCGCCGATCGAGAGCAGGTTCATGATCGCCGCCTGGAGCGGGATCGCGAGCGAGCGGAACATCACCAGCAGCATCAGGGCGGCGAGCACCACGACGATCGCGACGAACAGCGGCAGCTTGCTGGAAAGCACGTGGGCGAAGTCGATCCCCACGGCTGTGGCGCCGCCAATCAGCAGTGTCGCGCCGGTGGACCGGGCCAGCGGCGGGAACAGCTTGTGGCGCAGCGTCTGCGCGAGATCGGCGGTCGCGCTCGCCTGCGGGGCAGAGCTCGGGAACGTCTGGTAGACGGCCGTACGGCCATCGGGGCTCACGCTTGCCGGTCCGACGGAGGCGATGTTCGGTGCCCGTTGAAGGGTGCTTCGAATTTCCCGCAGTGCGACGCGATCGCCGCTGTGGGGCAGCCTCGCGACGACCAGCAGCGGGCCGTTGAAGCCCTTGCCGAAGCCGTCGGCCAGTACGTCGTAGGCCTTGCGTGTGGTCGTGCCCGAGGGGTCGTTGCCGGCGTCGGCGAGTCCAAGGTGCATCGACAGTGCGGGAGCCGCGATCACGAGCATGATCGCCGCGCCCGCGATCGCGGCGGGCCAGGGGCGGCGGCGGACCAGCTCACCCCAGCGCACCCACAGCGACGGTCGCGCACGCGTGGATCGGGCACGTGCGATCCGCGCTCCGAACGCGCCCAACAGCGCCGGCAGCAGCGTGAGCGACCCGAGCATCGTCATCAGCACCGCGATCGAGGAGGAGATGGCGAGTCCGTTGAGGAAGCCGACCCCGAGCACCAGCAGCCCGAGCAGCGCGACTATCACGGTCAGGCCGGCGAGCAGCACTGCACGGCCGGCGGTGTCCATCGCATCCACAATCGCGGCGTGCACGTCGCTGCCGCGATGGACGCTCTCGCGGAAGCGCGTGACGATGAACAGCGCGTAGTCGATTCCCACGCCGAGCCCGATCATCGCCGCCAGCTCGGTGGAGTCGGTCGGCATCTTGATCAGGTGCGATGCCAGCCCGATCAGTCCGAAGGCGGTGCCGAGCCCGAGCAGCGCAGTCACTATCGGCAGTCCCGCCGTCAGCAGCGACCCGAACGTCAGCAGCAGCACGACGAGCGCGGCCACCAGCGCGACGAGGGTCGCGAACCCGAGCGAAGCTCCCTGTGTCTGCTTGATCGCCTCCCCGCCGAGCTCGACCTCGAGCGCCGGCGAACGGGCCGCCTTGGCCGTCGCTATCACCTGATTGATTGCGCTGACCGGCAGAGCGTCGGCGTGGTCGTCGAAGTTGACGGTGGCAAACGCGGTGCGGCCATCGCGCGAGATCGCTTTGGCGCCCGCAGTCGTGAACGGACTGACGACACCGGTCACATGCGGAAGACGAGCCACCTGCGCGAGCATCGGCACCGCCTGCGCCCGCACCGCGGGGGCCGTCACGCTGCCCGACCGGACGTGGAGCACGATCTGGTCCGAATCCCCGGCCTCCGCGGGAAAGCTGCGCTCGAGGAGGTCATTCGCCCGCTGCGACTCCGTCCCGCCGAGCGAGTTGTTGTCCGAGTACGCCGAGCCGACCGCCATCGACACGCCAAGCGCCAGCACCAGCAGCGCAACCCACGCGGCGGCGGTGCGCCATGGATGGGCTGCGCCCCAGCGCGCGACTCGCGCCAGCACGCCTGCCTCGACATCTTCAGCCTGCTGTGCGGTCGTCATTCGGGTCACTCCTGCGTGAGGTGGTGGATGGAAACGGGGAGGTATCTCCGGTTAGTTCCGGGAACAAGGTAGCAAGCAACCGGGGACATGTCTCCGCTTATGCTGGTACCGTCGTGCCAATGACCCAGCAGACCCGCCTGCGTGCCGATGCCCAGCGCAACCGCGACAAACTCCTCGCGGCGGCTCGCGCCGCGTTCGCAGAGCACGGCCTCGGTGCCTCGCTGGACGAGATCGCCAAGCGGGCCGGGGTCGGTAGCGGCACGCTCTACCGCCACTTTCCGACACGCGAATCCCTGCTCGCCGCGGTGTTCGCAGAGCGGGTTGCCGAGAACGTCGCTCTCGTCGAACGCGCTCAGCGGCACGAGAATCCGTGGGCAAGCTTCGCCGAGTACGTGCTCGAGACGTGTCGGGCGCTGGCCGCCGACCGCGGCCTGGCCGAGTTCTTTGCGATCGGCGCTCCCAGCCCCGAGCTGCGCGCCCTGAACAGCCGCGCCTATGACGCGATAACCGCGCTGATCGAGCGCGCCAAGGCCGGCGGAGCGTTACGCACCGACCTCACCGCCGAAGACATCATCCTGCTGCTCGAGGCCGTCGCCGGCATCATCCGCCAAACCGGTACCGCCGCCTCCGCGGCCACCGAACGCTTCGTCGCCCTCGCCCTCGACGGCTTCCGCGCCGAAGGGGCCACCCCCGCGCCCCCTCCAATCTCACGCCGACAGATCCGGGCGGGGCGGCGCGATAGCCGGAGGCCCGCTCAGCGACTGCGCTAGCGCCTCGCCGCACGCGTTCTGGAGCGCGAGCGACGAGGAGACTCGCATCCTCGAGCTCATCTCGCCAGGTGGCTTCGAGCAGTACTTCGCCGGCCTTGCGCCCCTACTCTCGGTTGACGGAGAGCCGGACTTTGAGGCGCTTGCAGCGGTTCAGGCGCCCTACGAGCTGACGATGGACTTCGAATCGATCGGCATGCTTGTCGAACGCTTCGGGCTGGCCGTTTGAAGTTTGCGCGCCGCGGTCACCAGCTCGCCGGTGACCGCGGCGGCTCGCTTCGCTACTTGATCTTGTGCGACCCGGCTGTGAGCACCTTGACCGTGCCCGAGCTCTCGGGCTTCGAGCTCCCCGGCGCGTAGTCGAACACCACGTGCGTCTTGAAGTTCATGACGAACGCGTCGACGATCGCGTGCGTGGACGGGTCGAGCCAGGCGACGTAGAGGGTCTTCGAAGCCACTTGGAGAGCCACATAGTCCTCCGGCGGGAAGGTCATCCCCACCAGCGGGCCCTTCACGGGAACACCCTGCACCGTGCCCTTCTTGTAGGTCTGCTTGAAGGTGTTGCCCTTGTTGCGGCCGAGCGTGTAGCTCGTCTGCAGCACGTAACCCGACAGGTTGAAGCGCTTCACGCTCGGCGGGAAGCCGTCGGTCGAACCTCCCTTGGCGGCCGCGGCGGCCGGCCCTGCGAGCGCGCTCAATAGCACCGCCAGTGCGGCGGTGAGAAGGAACCTGCGCATGTGACCTCCCTCCTCGAGAGACACGCCGGTTTGGCGCTCGCGAAACTTACAACAAAATTGTCTACAAAAGTGTCCGCATTCTCGGCAACCTCGAATCTGGCGCTAAGGGAGCACGGTGAGCCGCACCGACCGGGCCTTCCCGCCGGCCGGCGTCGCCGTCAGTCGGTAGCGGCCCTGCGGGAGCGGGTGGCCGCCCACGCGGCCGAGGAACAGGACTGTGTTCGCGCCGGCCTTGGCGTCCGGAACGGTCAGGTGCCGAGCGCCGCGCCAAGTACGGCAGCGCTTGCCGCGCCCGCGACCGCGACCGCTCACGCAGCGGCTGCCCTTGCGGTGTCCGCTCACGGCGCGCTGGAAGGCCAGCTTCACGCTCGCGGCGTTGTCCAGGCTGAACCGGATCTTCGCGCGGCCGTCCACGTGGAACCGCGCCGGCGCGATGCTGAGACGGCTCAGCACGGTGGCGGCGCGGGTGTGCGGGCCGCTCGAGCCACCGCCGCGGCCGCCGGAGGCGCCCGTGGCCAGCGCCGTCGTCTCAAAGGCGCCGAGGTCGGGGCCTCCCTGCGCGCGAGCGTGGCCATCGAGGTCACTCGGAAGCGCGGAGTCGTCCACGACCCCCGCGTCGATCGCGGGCGAGCCCGGGAGCAGGTGGTAGTCGCCGCGGATCGGGTCGACGAACAACGGATCGCCGGTGCGGTTGCCCGGGCCCTCGGTGATCACGGCGGCCCCCAGGTCGGTCGCCAACGGCGTGCGCGCGTTGAACAGGGAGTGGTCGATGTGGATCACCCCGTCCGAGCAGGTGCCGTCGATGGAGCAGGTCGTGAGAGGCGTCGCCTCGATGTCCGTGGTGGTGCTGCGGGCGATCGAGTCGGTAACGACCAGGTCGTTCGGGTTCAGGGTCTCGATGTCGGTCACGTCGGCGGTGACCGCCAGGAGTGCGGGCGCCTGCTTACCGATAGCCGTGGAGCCGACCACGCGGAGCGCACCTCCCTTCGGCGCGGTGGCCTCGATGGCGGCGCCCTTGGGCCCGAAGCCCTCGGCGAAGGAGTCGACGACCAGACCCTGGCCGGAGATTCCGATCACCCCGATAGCCCGTACGCGCCGCGCGACCGACGTCGGCGCGCTCAGGCTGAGGCCGCCGGTGACGCTCGAGTCCTCGACGAGGCCTCGGGTGACGACGAGCGGCGGCGGCAACGCCGGCGCGATCACCGCCTCGGGCGGTTGCACGCTGCTGCGGCGCAGAGCCGAGTCCGCGCTCAGGTCGAGGCAGGTGGTCGCCGCCGTGGCGTCGATCGTGGAGTCGTCGATCTCGACCTTCCCGGCGTCGGGAGCGGCGATGCAGCTGAAGCCGCTGATCACGCTCGAGCGGATCGTCGCGTCAGTTCCAGGGCCGAGCGCCAAGGCGGTGGGCCGCTCCTGCATCACCGCCTTGGCGGTGTTGTCGATCTGGAGGTGGTCGAACGTCGTGCCGGACTGCGCGGCCGTAAGCGACAGCGTAGGGAGCGCGCTGTTCGAGCTGATCACCGGCCGGGTCTGCGGCTCGGTGGGCAGCCAGTGCAGGGGAAAGGCCGGCAGCGCCTTCGCCATGAGGTCGTACGAGCCGTTGGCGAGGCTGATGGTGTCCTCAGCCTGCGCGCTGTCGAGGGCGGTGGAGAGCGTGCACGGCGCGGCGGGGTCAGTGCACGTGGACGCCTCGATCCTCCCACTCGGCGCCGCGTAGCGAGTGACCGCGAGCGTGCTGCTGGCAAGCCAGCCGCAGGCCGCCACCACGCAGCCGAGGACCAGGGCAAGTCGTCTCATGCCGGCGACAGTAGGCGCGGTCCCGACCCCCGGCATCGGGTGTTTCCCTATTGCTACGGCCGCACGCTCGTCCCCCAATTTCCAGACCGTGGACGGGCGATCCGATCGCCGGGGTACGGTCGGCGATTGTGCCGGCTACTCGTCTCGCCGGTCTACGACGACGGCACCCTCACCGCGGACGTGATCGCCATCTACCGGG
>JBKPDA010000274.1:0-5317 GCA_046727635.1 Actinomycetota bacterium
CCTGCTCACGGCGCAGGTGCCGGGCGGCGAGGCGAGCATTGCGGTCGTGAACCATCCGAACGGCGGCCCGGTGTTCTCGGGCCCGCAGATCCAGCCGTGGACCTGCCAGTCCGGCGCGCTCGACGCGCAGTGCAACGCGCCCACCACCTACGCGTACGAGTACAAGTCCTCGACTACGGGCCAGCTGCAGACTTACGACCCATCGAGCCCACCCTCCGACGTGGCCACCACCACGACCGACCAGGGCGTGACCGTGCCGTTCATCGTTCGCATCGAGACGGGCTACGAGGATCGCGACCAATACCAGATCGCCACGCTCTTCCAGCCCGGCAAGGACTGGGCCCCGTGGGCGCCGCAGCCGCAGTGGAACCACAAGCTGCTGATCACCCACGGCGCCAGCTGCGGGATCGACCACCAGTCGGGCAGCGCGCCGAGCGTGACGGGCGACACCGCGGGCGTCGGCGGCAGCCCGACGACCGCGCTCGGCCTGGGCTTTGCGGTGATGTCCACCGCGCTCGACAACGCCGGCCACAACTGCAGCCTGCTCACCGAGGCCGAGTCGCTGATCATGGCGAAGGAGCACCTAATCGAGACCTACGGCGGCATCCGCTACACGATCGGCACCGGCTGCTCGGGCGGGTCGCTGGTGCAGCAGCAGGTGGCCAACGCTTACCCCGGCATCTACCAGGGCATCCTGCCGCAGTGCAGCTTCCCGGACGCGTGGTCCACCGGGCAGCAGCTCGTGGACTACCACCTCGACCGCGCGTACTTCGAGGACCCGTCGAAGTGGGGCGCGGGCGTTGCATGGACGCCGGCGCAGATCGCCGCCGTGGAGGGCCATCCCAACCACGTGAACGCGATCATCCTCGACTCGCTCTACTGGACCGCGCTGGGTGACCCGACGAACCCGTGCGCGGGCGTGTCGGACGCCGAGCGCTGGTCGCCGTCGAACACCGCCGGCGTGCGCTGCACGCTCGCCGACTACATGGTGAACGCGCTGGGCAAGCGACCCTCGGACGGGTACGCCGGGCGCCCGCTCGACAACGTGGGGGTGGAGTACGGCCTCACCGCGCTGCAGCAGGGGCTGATCACGCCTGGCCAGTTCGTGGACCTGAACGCGAAGATCGGCGGCGGCGACATCAACACGGGGCCCACCGCCGACCGGACGGCAGCGGACGAGCCCGCTCTCGCCAACTCCTACAAGGACGGGCTCGTCAACGAGACCAACAACCTGAAGAACGTCGCGATCATCGACCTGCGCGGCACGGACCAGGGCGAGTTCCATGACGTGTACCGCGCGTTCGCGATCCGTGCGCGGCTGGAGCAGCAGAACGGCACCTTCGCCAACCAGGTGATCTGGGAGGGCGTGGTGCCGCTGATCGGCGATGTGAACTACACGACGCAGGGACTGCTCGCGATGGACCGCTGGCTGAGCGCGGTGGAGAAGGACTGGAGCGCGAAGACGCTGGCGCAGAAGATCATCGCCGACAAGCCGAGCGACGTTCACGACCAGTGCACCGACGGCCTCGGCCAGGTGATCCCGAACCAGACCGTGTGCCAGCTGATCAACCCGGTGTTCTCAACGCCGCGCATAGTGGCCGGGGAGTCGATCGCCACCGACGTGCAGAAGTGCCAGCTGAAGCCGCTGCGCCGCACCGACTTCCTGCCGGCGGTGCAGTTCAGCGACGACCAGTGGGCGCAACTGCAGAAGACGTTCCCCACCGGCGTCTGCGACTGGAGCAAGCGGGGGGTGGACCAGCGGCCCACGATCCCGTGGCGGACGTACGAGGACGCGAGCGGGAAGGTGATCTACGGCGGCGCGTCGCTCGGCGCGGCGCCCGCGGGCTCTGGAGAAGGCTGGGCGAGTCCCGCGTTCTCGTCGTGGCTGACGCCGAGCACGGGTGGACTTCGCGGGCACGGGTCGCGGAGACTTCCGCGCGCCCGTGCCCCGTCCGCAGCGTGCACGTACCCATCTTGTTCTGCCACTCGTGTTGGTGGCGGGCTGCGCCGTGCCCGTGGTGGCGTCGGCGGCGCCGCTCACGCTTCAGAGCGTGCGAGTGGACAAGACCGGGATGCCGGAACCGCTGGCCTGGACGATCCCGGACGCTGCCGCCAGCGCCAGCTTCAGCCCGGACGCCGGCACGGCGTCGTACTCGTTCCCGATGCCGGCCGCGATCCCCGATGGCGGCGTGACCGTGACGGTCTCGGCGGACGTCAAGGCGAACGCCGGCTCGAAGCTTGCGGCCACGATCGGCGTGGACGGCGACGTGGTGAAGCGCGGCCCGATCATCGCGACGGCGATGGCCTCATCGGGGGAGAGCGACCACCAGTCGCGCAACGTCACGCTCGTCCGCGGCCCGGACGGGCTGGCGATCGTGAGGCTGGCACTGCTCGACGGCCCGCGCTACACGTACACGTACACGGGGCCGGGCGCGCTCCCGAGTATCGGCTGCGGGGGAGGCGCCTCGGCGGCGGCCGTGACGGTGGCCTGCCTGCAGGACGACGTGGCCTACCACAAACGCGGACGCCCGCCCGGCGAGTGGCTACGGCTCTACGAGACGACCGTCCTCAGGCCCGGCGACCAGGTGAGCGCCAGCGCCGACGGGGTCGTAACGCTGGCCTTCCCCAACAAGTCGACGCTCGTGCTCCAGCACAGCGCGGAGGTACAGATCCTGTCGGGCAACGCGGCCATGCTCGGGATGGGGGAGGTGGTGGCGAGCACCGGCCGCACCGGGCTGCGCGTGACCACTCCGAGTTACACCGCCACTGCGAAGGCGACGAGCTTCACCGCCTTCTATGACCCGGGGTCGAAGTCGGGTCTCCTGTGGACGAAGGCCGGCAGCGCGACCGTGGACCCGACGGCGCCCAAGCTGGCAGCCACCGCGGTGGCGCACGGCAAGGAGGTGGAGGTGACGCCGAAGGCGATCAGCCACCTGGCGAGGATCGGCCGGGCGGACGCGCGCGGCGGCCTGAACCGCGCACGCGCGTTCGAGCTGGTGGCGAAGGTAGTGTCACGCTTCAACGGCCCGTGCAATGCCAGGACCCTGCACACCAACGGCATCGCGGTGACGCCGGCGAGCGGCGGCTGGCGCGTGACCGTGAAGCTGGCCGGCGGCCTCAAGGGCGCGGCCACCTGGACCGTTCGCGGCAAGCAGGTGACGCCCGCCAACGGCACCGCCACCAAGTTGTCGAGCGGCTGTCGCTGAGGGCCGTCGCGGCGCTCGTGGTGCTGCTGGCGGTCACCGTGGCCGCGGCGCCCGCGAGCGCCAAGTCGCCGCTGCGCTGCGGGAACGTGCGTGTGGACCGGACGCTGAGTCCCGACACGCACGGGTCTTACGCGTGGGCAGCTGGAGCTGCGTCTGGCGTCCGGTGAACGTGGCTCAGCAGGTGAACGTCACGTGCAGCCGCCGCTCGGCGCGCATCAAGTTCGTGGACAAGATTCCGAGCGGCTGAGGCCCCGGCCCTCGAGCCACTCGTTGAGCGCCTCCGCCGGTATCGGCCGGCTGAGGTGGTAGCCCTGCGCGATCGGGCAGCCGAGCGCGTTCAGCTCGTCCCAGATCTCCTGCGTCTCTACGCCCTCTGCGACCACCGACAGCCCGAGGTTGCCGCCGAGATCGATGATCGAGCGCACGATCGTGGCGCTGTCCTCGCTGCTCTGCATGTCCATCACGAACGAGCGGTCGATCTTGATCTCGCTCACGGGCAGCCGCTTCAGGTACGCGAGCGACGAGTAGCCCGTGCCGAAGTCGTCGATCGAGAGCTGGATCCCGAGCGCCGCCAGCCGCTCCAGCACCTCTCGGGTGCGCACCGGGTCGGCGATCATCGTGGACTCGGTGAGCTCGAACCTGAGCATGCCGGGATCCACGTCCCAGTGCTCGAGCAGGCCCTCGACCTGGTCGGGAAACTCCGGGTCGAGCAGGTTGCGCGTGGACAGGTTCACCGCCACCGGCAGCCGCAGGCCGCGGTCGAGGAAGCGGCGTGCCTGCGCCAGCGCCTCGTCCACCACGTGCAGCGTGAGCGGGACGATCAGGCCGGTCTGCTGGGCGAGCGGGATGAACGCGTCGGGGAAGATCATGCCGCGCTCGGGGTGCTCCCAGCGGAGCAGGGCCTCCACCGACTCGATCTCGCCCGTGCCGAGGCGCGCCTTGGGCTGGTAGAAGAGCACGAGCTCACGCTCCTCGATCGCGCGGCGAAGCTCGCCGACCAGCATCACGCGAGTGGGATCGCGGCGGTCGAGCGCCTCGTCGTAGAAGGAGTAGGGCGAGCCAGCCTCCTTGGCGGCGTACATGCCCACGTCAGCGCGCTGAAGCAGCGCCTCCACGTCGGTGCCGTCGTCCGGGAACAGCGCGACGCCGATCGAGGCCTCGACGGACAGCGGCACCCCGTTCACGGTCACCGGACGCTCGATTGCGCTGCAGATGCGCTCGATTGCGGGAATCACCTCGGCGCGCCCGCCCACCTTGCCGAGCAGGACGCCGAACTCGTCGCCGCCCAGCCGCGCAACCGTGTCGGCCCCACGGACGGCGCCGCGGACGCGTGTGGCCAGCTCGAGCAGCAGCACGTCGCCGGCGTGGTGACCGAGCGTGTCGTTCACGTCCTTGAAGTTGTCGAGGTCCAGCACGAGCACTGCCAGCTGGCTGCGATCGCGCGCGGCCTCGCGGATGGCCTGCTCGATGCGCTCGTTGAAGAGGGTGCGGTTGGCGAGCCCGGTGAGGGCGTCGTGGAGCGCCTGATGCTGGTTCAGCTCCGACTGGCGGACGAGCGCCTGCTCGGCGAGCTTGCGCTCGGTGATGTTCTCGATCATCGAGAGCACCGACAGCGGCTGGCCGTCCGCGTCGCGCTCGAGCACGGCGGTGGTCTGTCCCCAGATGATCTCGCCGTCCTTGCGGTGGTAGCGGCGCTCGAGCTGGTAGCTGTCCACGCCGCCGGCCATCATCTCGTCGAACATCGCGATGCTGCGCTCGAGGTCGTCCTCGTGCATGAAGTTGCGGAAGCTCACCCCGACGACCTCCTCGGCGCCGTAGCCCAGCATCTCCTCAACGGCCGGGTTCACGTCGACCACATCGCCGGCCGTGTTGGAGCGCACGATGCCGATCGAGGCGCCCTCGAACAGGGCGCGGAAGCGGGCCAGGGCCGCGGTCTCGGAGCGACGCGCTTCGCCCTCGGCCGCGTGGCTGACCGCCGCCGAGAGCACCACCGAGAGCATCTCCATCGTCTCCCGGTCCTCCTCGGTGAGGCGCTTGCTGTCCTCCGAGCTCATCACGTTCATGACGCCGATCACGTTCGGTCCCTGGAACAGAGGCACGCAGATCAGCGA
>JBKPDA010000275.1:0-10166 GCA_046727635.1 Actinomycetota bacterium
GGATGTCCTCTCCCTCGCGCTCGAGCGTGTAGGGAGTGCCGGCCGCGCCGCCGCTCAGACCACGCCCACGGCGGTCCATCAGGTGCACGCGGAAGCGCGCCGCCAACCCGTCGCGCACGGCGGCCCAGCGCCGGCGGTCGGCGATGCTGCCGTGCACCACCAGCAGCGCCGGCCCGGCACCGAGCAGCTCGCAGCCGATCCGGGTCCCGTCGGCCGACTCGACCTCGAGCACGTGCTCGACGGTGTGGCTCAAGCTCCGCTTCCCGAGCGCGCGAGGCGCGCCAGCACGGCCGGCTTGAACATCACCGCGGGCGAGCAGCGGCGGCTACCCACGCTCTCGAACGTGCGCAGGACCTTCTCGTCGCTGGCGCTCGCCCTGAACAGCGCGCGCTCGAACGGGTTGGCGGGGCGGGCGCTGGCCTGGTCGGCAATCAGGAAGTGGTGCGGGCCGAGCCTCCGCCGGTGCACGCGCCGGTAGCGCTCCAGGGCTGCGTCCACATCGCCGTTCTGGAGCCCGGGGCCCAGCTCGTCGGCCAGCCACTCGGCGCTCTGGAACGCCCAGCCGCAGCCCACTCCCCAGAGCGGGTCGCTCGCCAGGGCGGCGTCGCCCACGAACGCGAGCCCGGGACGGGCCGCCGGGCGCGACACGTTCGGGAGCTTGAGCTTGCCGAGCAGCTTCGACTCGCGCGTGGCGCCGGCGAGGTCCGGCGGATCGGGGAGCGCCGCCAGGTAGCGCTCGTAAGCGCCGTCGAGGTCGGCGCGGAACTCGGGGAGGCGATTCACGTGCGGCGCCGCGAGCACGAGCGTCAGGTCGTCCTCATTGGGGAAGGTGTAGGCGCAGTCCGGCTCGGTGAACCAGAACCGGGCTCGCGTCGTGGCCGGGCGCACGCCGCGCCAGTACGCCCAGTAGAAGAAGCGGTTGTGCGGCCGCACGCGCCCGCGCACGCCTGCCAGCCGGGCGATGGCGGTGTCCCGGCCGTCCGCGGCCACCACCGCCCGCGCGGTCACCCGCCGCCGCGTACGCGACTGATCCTCGAGCTCGACGCCGCCGATGCGCCCGTTGCCCAGCACCCCGACCGCCGACCGACCGAGCATGAGCTCGACGCCGGGCGTCTCCGCGGCCAGGCGCCGCAGCAGCGGATCCAGCGTGCGGCGCGTGATGCTGTAGCCGTAAGGGATGTCGTCGAGCGATCGGATCCAGCCGCCGTAGGGGGTCCACAGGTCGATGCTGTTGTGCACAGCCCCGCGCTCGTCGAGCAGCGGCGCGAGCCCGACGCGCTCGATCGTCGGGGTGGCGCTCGGCTGGATGTAGTGCGTACAGACCGTCTTGTACGCGTCGGGGTCGGGCCGCTTCTCGACGAGGGCCACGCGAGCGCCGGCGAGGCCGAGCAGACGCGCCGCCGTGCAGCCGGCCGTGCTCGCGCCGACCACTACGACGTCGTAGTCCGTCGCCATCAGCGCCGCTGGAGACGGGCCTGGAGTCGCTGCAATCCCACCGTGGCCTTCTCGGCGCGGCTCCCCGGCGCGGGCAGGATGCCCAGCTGGCGGGAGAGGTCGGTGAGGTCGTAGAAGGCGCGGTAGACCGCGATCCGCTCGTCGCGCATCGTCCACAGGTCCACCCCGTCGACGGTCATCGCCTTGCCGGTGGGCGCGAACCCCGGCGGCTCGATCGGCCCGGTCATCGTGCCGTGCATCCGCCACGCCCACGCCACCGCGTCGCCGTTGATCGACAGGTGCGGCGGATTCGGCTCCTCGAAGCGCAGGTCGGGGAACGCCTGCCAGCTCGCGCGCATGAACTCCTGAACTGCCGCAACGCCGCGCGCGGGCTCGGGCAGCGCCGGGTCGGTCCAGACGATGTCGTCGGTCAAGAGGTCCGCCATCGCCTCCACGTTGTGGTCGTTCCAGCTCGCGAGGTAGCGCGCGGCGAACTCGCGTACGGACTCGTTGCTTAGAGCGCGCGTGTCAGGGTCGACCGAGGCCACGGCGAAAGGCTACGCCCGTCCGCCCGCTGCTTGCAACCTCTCTGGCACCATTCGTGGGCATGGGCCGTCTCGATGACGTGGATCTGAGCCTCAGCCTGTCGAAGGAGGAGAGCGAGAAGCGGCTGGCCGATTTGCAGCAGCGGCTGCTCCTGCTGCGGCTGGTCCTCGGCGGGTTGCTTGGCGACGGCCGCCTCGGGCCACCCATCTGTGCGGTCTTCGAGGGCTGGGACGCGTCGGGCAAGGGCGGCGCCATCAAGCGCCTGGTGGCTCCCCTAGACCCCCGGCACGTGCGCGTGGCCGAGTTCGCGGCTCCGGACCCGGTGGCCAAGCGACACCACTTCCTCTGGCGCTTCTGGCCGGCGCTGCCCGGCTGGGGCGGCGTGGCCGTGCTCGACCGCTCCTGGTACGGCCGCGTGCTCGTGGAGCGGGTGGAGAAGCTCGCCAGCGAGGAGGAGTGGACGCGCGCCTACCGGGAGATCAACGAGTTCGAGCGCTCGCTCGCGGACGAGGGCATGGTGCTGATCAAGTTCTGGCTCCACATCTCGGGCAAGGAGCAGCTGAAGCGCTTCGAGGCACGCGCCGGCGATCCCGTCAAAGAGTGGAAGCTCACCGACGACGACTGGAAGAACCGCGGCCTGCGCAAGCTTTACACGGAAGCGATCGAGGCCATGTTCGAGGAGACGGACACGAAGCACGCGCGCTGGAACGTGATTCCCGCGGACTCAAAGCATTATGCGCGCGTGAAGGTGGTGGAGACGGTTATCGACGAGATCGAGAAGGGCATGCGCCTCCACGGAATCGATCCGCCCTCCTAACGCGGTAGTCTGCCCGCCTCGGTATCCGACGAAGGGGCCCTTCATGGACTTGTGGCAGAGACTCGAGGACGTCGCCGACCGTTGGAACGTCCTGCACCATCCCTTCTACCAGCGCTGGTCTGAGGGCGAGCTCACCCGTCCCGAGCTCGTGTTCTACGCGGGCCAGTACGCGCATGCGGTGAGCGCGCTTGCCGCGGCGTCGCGCCGCGCCGCCGACGCCGCACCGTCCGGCCTGGCGCCGGAGCTGGCAGAGCACGCCACCGAGGAAGAGGCGCACGTGGATCTCTGGCGCCAGTTCGCCGAGGCGGCCGGCGGCGACGCCGACGCCTACCCGCTGCCCGAGACCGCGGACTGCGCCGAGGCCTGGGCCGGCGCCGAGCGCGAGCTCCTGCCCACGCTGGTCGCGCTGTATGCGATCGAGTCCGCCCAGCCCGCGATCTCCGACACGAAGCGCAGCGGCCTGATCGAGCACTACGGCTTCGAGTCCGGGACCGGCACGGAGTACTTCGACGTGCACGTGGTGCGCGACGTGGAGCACGCCGAGAGCGGTCGCGCGTTGATCGAGCGCCAGCTCGACGGCGCGGACGTGGACGCGCTCGCTGCCGAGGCCGAGCGGGTGCTCGAGGCCAACTGGCGACTGCTCGACGGCGTGCAGCGCGCCGGCCAGGGCTAGGCGCGCAGGGATACCGAGACACGGCAACTCCCGCCCCGGCCTGACGCCGGGACGGGAGTCTGGGGGACGCCGCGAGGGAGAGGTCAGCTCGCGGGGATTGCCCGTGCGGGGTGGGCCGCAGCCGTCGCGGGCCTCTCCGCGGGGCGGAGCATGCGGATCGAGAGGACGAGGAATCCGACGCCCGTGAGCAGGAGGGCTATGCCCATCACCAGCGAGAACAGCGACACCTGCTCAGCGAAGTACGACGTGTTGAGCGCTGTGCTGAGGGCGGTGGAGGTGACCCAGATGTTGCGCGCCGGGTTGTCCACCGGCTGGCCATTCTTGGTCAACGCCGCCGCGGCGTCATTCGTGCCCTTGCCATCGGCCGTTGCGTAGCGCGGCATCTCCGCGTAGGTCTTTCCGCCTGTGGCCTCGAGCGTGTGGATGCGCATGTACGAGGCGAAGCACTTCGCCTGCGAACCCGTCTTGATCGCCTGGTTTGCCACCGAGCACGTGGGCAACGACACGTTCTTTAGACCCGCCTTCTGCGCCTCGACGGCGATCGCCTTCGGCGTCATGTCGGCCGAGCCGACGATGGCCTCGCGCTTGATGTCGGTCCGGACCTCGGAGCGGCCACTCGTGGCGAGCACGATCGCGACCGTGCCGAACGCGATCAACACAAGGCTGGCCATCACTCCTGCGTAACTCCAGACGTTCTTCTTCATTGCGGGCTCCTCACTCGATTGACTCGAGAGGAAGGTTCGCCTCGCGGCGGCTCGCCGGCATCCGCTGGCGCTAGCGGAGCGGAGCAGCAGCGTTCCGCACCCTTGCTGCGGGTTCCCCGCAGTCCGGGCTAGAAGTCCTCCGGTAGCCGGCCCTCGTCGCGCAGCTTGTCCAGGTGGGCGTCGAGCGTTTGCCCGGCGGCGTAGCGCAGGTAGGGCGAGAGGTCCCAGTTCACGTCGTCCCAGGCCGCGTCGAGCAGCTCGTCGCGGTCGCGGATTCCGCTGTCGAGCGCCGCCATCAGCTTGCGCTCGCGGTCGAGCCGATGCTCGATGTACTCGTCCAGCTTCGCGCGCGGATCGTGGACGATCGGGCCGTGGCCGGGGCAGAGCGCCTCGAGTTCCAGCTCGCGCAGCCGGCGCAGCGCATCGAGGTATGGACCGAGCCCACCCCCATCCGCGGCGATGAAGCTGCTGCCCCTGCCGGCCACGGCGTCGCCCGTAAAGCCGATCCGGCCGAACAGCAGGCTGACGTGGTCGGGCGAGTGTCCCGGTGTGGCGATCGCGCGCAGCGGTCCCACCTCCTCGCCGTCCCCCGGGCGCACGATCTCCACCCCGCCCGCACGCTGCGCGAGCGCCGGCGCGGCTCCGTCGTGGTCCGAGTGGGCATGGGTGATCACGATGCCCTCCACGCGCCCGCCGGCCGCGTCGAGCACGGCGTCGACGTGGCGCTCGTCGTCGGGGGGGCCGGGGTCGATCACCCAGCCTTCGACCAGGTACGTGTTGGTGCCCTCGAGCGTGAGCGCCGACGGATTGTCGGCCCGGATGCGAGTCACGCCTTCGGGCATGCGGTCGCCGTGATCCATCGCAGGCATCTTGGCGTACAGAAAGAGCGTGGCTTAGTCTGCCCACCACCAACCCTGGGCGAGGAGGAGTCGATGTCGGCCGATCTCATGTTCAAGTCAGCGATCGAGCAAGCGGAGCTGGTCCGCTCCGGCGAGGTGTCGGCGCGGGAGCTCGTCGAGGCGTCGTTTGCGGCGATCGACCGGCTGAACGCGGATCTGAACGCCGTCGTCACGCTCTGCGCCGAGCGCGCGCTCGACGAGGCCGACGCCGTGCAAACCGGTGACGCCCGCCCGCTCGCGGGGGTGCCGATCCTCATAAAGGACCTCGGCGCCCTCACCGAGGGAGTGCGCACCACGAACGCGATGGCCGCGCTGGACGACTGGGTGCCGTCGCTCGACTCGGCGGTGGTCCGCCGCCTGCGGGAGGCCGGTGCGATCGTCGTGGGCAAGACCAACTGCCCCGAGCTGGGCATCCTCCCCGTTAGCGAGCCGGACCGCTTCGGCCCGGCGCGCAACCCGTGGGACACGTCCCGGACACCCGGCGGCTCCTCCGGCGGCAGCGGCGCCGCGGTGGCGGCCGGCATCGTCGCGCTTGCCCACGGCAACGACGGCGGCGGCTCCATCCGCATTCCCGCCTCCTGCTGCGGTCTCGTCGGCCTGAAGCCCAGCCGTGGCCGCATCTCCTGGGGACCCGAGCTCACCGAGCTGGCGGCCGGCTTCGCCACGGAGGGCGTGCTCTCCCGCGACCTGGCCGACACCGCGCTCGGCCTGGACATCCTCTCCGGCTACGAGCCCGGCGATCCCTACTGGGCGCCCGACCCCTCCGCCCCGTTCCCCGAGGCGCTCGGAGGCGAGCCGGGCGCGCTCAGGATCGCGTTCGTCACCGATTCGCCGAACGGCGTGCCGGTGGACCCGGAGTGCGTGACCGCCACGCGCGATGCGGCGGAGCTGCTCGACTCGCTCGGCCACCACGTGCAGGAGATCGCGATCGAGGCTGACCCCGGCTACGTCGACAACTTCGTGAAGGTGTGGATCGGCGGCACCCAGGACGAGATCAACACCTGGAGCCGGATCTCCGGTCGCGAGCTCGACATCGAGCGGCTCGAGCCGCTCACCCGCCAGATGTACGACGTCTCGGGGGCGCTGTCGGCCACTGACTACCTAGGGGCGCTTGACTGGTTGCATCGCTACGCGCGCGGGATCGTGTCGATGTGGAGCGAGATCGACGTGCTCCTCACCCCCACGCTCGCGCTGCAGCCGGTGGAGATCGGCGCCCTACGTCCGAAGGAGGGCGAGCCGCCGATCCAGATGCTGCTGAACTCGGCCGCATTCGTGCCGTTCACGCCGGTCTGGAACGTGACCGGGCAGCCCGCTATCTCGCTGCCGCTGCACCAGTCCGAAGAGGGGCTGCCCGTGGGCGTTCAGCTGGTGGGTCCGCCGGCGGGCGAGGAGCTGCTGCTGTCGCTCTCCGCCCAGATCGAGCAGGCGCGGCCGTGGGCGGATCGGCGGCCGGCGCTCGCTGCTGCCTAGCCCGCGAAGCCGCTGCCTCCCGGCTAACCCGCGAACACGGCCAGCGTGGCCGTGAAGCCGTGCACGAAGTTGCGGGCGCCCACCGGCCCGATCTCGCCCGCGCAGAAGAAGCCGGCGGCCGGTACGGCGCCGAACGCCTCCTCGAGCGCGGCGGCGTCGTGGTTGGGGGCGGCGAACATGTTCGTGCCGCGGCCGTTGCAGGTGAACAGCAGCGCTCCCGCGGGCGGGCCGGGTAGGTCGCCCACCACCCGCGCCAGCGCGTCGCGGAGGTCCTCGTCCGCCGAGGCGCCGTCGCGCACGTGCATGCGCACGGTCTGACCCACGCGCACCCGCTCGCCCACGGTGATCGAGCCGGTCTCCTCGTCGGCGCCGAGCAGCCCACGGACCAGGAAGTCGCCGCGCAGGTACTCGGGCCGGTTCTCGTCGATCACGATCCCCATCAGCAGGCCCTGGGCCGCGAGCGCGCGCTCCAGCTCGTCAAGCTCCGTGATAGCAGTCTTCAGCCGCTCGAGCGCGGGCCGGCTGGCCAGCTCGTGGATCACGTTGTCCTCGGCGGCCGTGATCGCCATCTCGGGACCGATCGGCCGCGCGCCTTGCGACACGCACGGCCGCACGTCCACGCCGCCCATGATCACGCCTACCGCGCCCGACTCGCACAGCTCGTCGTCGCACATCAGCACGCCCGTGCCGGAGTCCATCCCCGCGCTGGCGAGGCCGCCCATCACGGGCAGGCCGGGGTGATCCTGCGCGAGCTGGTCGAGTAGCGGCTCGGCGGGGAACGAGTAGGGGTCGACGAGCATGATGGCGGCGTCGGCGCGGTCGAGGTCGGGCATGCCGGCCACGGCCACCGCCTCCGACGTGGCGATCGCCTCGAGGTGGAACGCCTCCAGGTCGGCGCCGGGCAACGAAGCCGCCCAGACCACCACCCCACCGGTCTCGAGCTCCCGGCCCGATCCGACCACGCCCTGGGCCCCACAGCCCACGAGCGCCTGCGGGTGCAGCCGCTCCTGCACCGCGGCCAGACCCTCCTCCGCATGGTCGAGGTTGTCCACGCCCGCGAAGACGAGCGCGAGGTCGGCCGGGGCGCCGCCCAGGCCAAGCGCCGCGCGGGCGGCGGCCTCCGCAAACGAGTCGACTCCCGCGTCCTGCGCCGCGAGTCCGGTGGCTATCTGCGAGCTCATGCCACCTATGTTCCCTTGTCAGGCAAGCCGGAGCTGCGCTTCCTGCGGCGGCGGCCCCGGATCGTGTCCAGTGAGCACCATGAAGCGACGCGCCGCGGTGGGCGCGTCGTCGCCCCGGTTGTTGTTGAACAGCACGTGCACCTCCCCGGCCTGCTCGGCCAGCCCGCGCACCCGCCCGGCCACCTCCTCCAGCTCCTCATCGGAGTAGCGCCAGCCGAAGCGCTCGGCCACCGTCTTGCCGCGCAGGTAGCCCTCGGCGTTGCGGCCGTGGAGGCGCATGTAGGCGATGTCGTCGCGGGTGACGGCGTCGATCGGGGGCATGATCGGGATCTGGTCCTCGCGCGGAGCGTCCACGCAGACGAACGCGGCCCGCCGCTCCGACAGGTACGCGAGCGTGCGCTTCGCGCGGTCGCCCCGCACCCACCCGCGGTGGCGGAACTCCACTGCCACCGGATGTGGCGCAAGGCGCTCGATCAGCGGGTCCAGCTCCTCGAGCTCGTTCTTGCCCGGCCCGAACGCGGGCGTGAGCTGGAGGAGGAAGGCGCGGAGCTTGCCGGCCTCGTCGAGCGGCTCGACCGCGTGCTTCAGCTGGTCGATCATCTCGGCCTCGAGCTCGGGTGTGAGCCGTACGCGCCCGCGCGGGCTCACCTCCACGCCGTCGCGCAGCTCGGGCGGCAGCTCCTGGAGCTTCGACGCGTGGCGCGAGAGCAGGCGGTGGAGCTTCACGTCGAACACGAAGCCGTCGGGCGTCTCGCGCGCCCACCGGCCCACGGTGGTGCGCTCCGGAATCGCGTAGAAGCTCGAGTTCAGCTCGACCACCGGGAAGCGGTCGGCGTACCAGCGCAGGCGCTCGCGGGCGGGCAGGTCCTTCGGATACCACTCCTCGACGAAGCCCGGGTCCGCCCAGGACGAGGTGCCTATGAGGACCTTTCCGGCCACCGCCCGACGGTAGCGGCCCGTTCAGTGCGGCGTCGCGACCGCGGCGGCCCTGTCGCCGCGCCCGGCCTCGACGTACGCCGCCGGGATCACCGTCACCGGCCGATCGCTGCGCTGGAGCAGCTCGTGCGAGACGCTGCCCAGGGCGCCGTGAATGAACCGGAACCCGCGCGACCCGATCACGATTCCATCGGCCTCGCGCGTGGCCGCGACTGTCAGGATCGCGTCGGCGGCTGAGCTGCCAAGCAGCTCGAACTCGTACGCGACGGCTCCGAAGACCTCGGCAGCGTCTGCCTCGAGCTCGTCCAGCGCCGCCTGGCCGCGGCCGCGGTGGTCGTCGAGCACGCGCTGATAGTTCGGGGCCCCCAGCCAGTCGGGCGGCGGCCCAAAGGCGCACACCACCACGACCTCGCCGTCAGGACCAGCCAGCGTCGCGGCGTGCCGGGCTGCCGCGCGCGCGGACTCAGACCCGTCGTAGCCGACGACGATACGGGGACGCTTGTCGTCCATAGTCTCGCCTTCCTCGAGTGGTTCTCGCTTCACGTGGCACGGTAGAACCACCCCGCCGCGCGATCATCGGTAACCGCCCAGCGACCTGTTCCGTACCAGCTCGCGCCGAAGCCGTAGTAACTACGCGCACGGCCGGCTTCGATCTCCGGATGTGCAGGCATCTGACGAGATCTACCGTCGATCGCAGAGAGGCATGGCTACCGAATCCGCATCCGGTCGGACCCGACAGCGTCCGAGATTACCCCGCTGGGCGCTGGAGGCGGCCGAGCGCGGGGCACACACAAAGCGACCCGTGCGGGTGCTCGGGCCACCGCCCGTCTGCCCACTCGAGCGGGCGATGGGAGACCACACACCCTGCTTGAAGGAGGACTGCGTCTTCTACAAGGTCCCCGGCACCCGCATGGACTGCGCGGTCCAGCAGTGGGCGCCCACCGCCGCGCAGGACCCGGAGGTTGCGCGGTGGTTCTTGGACCTGCGCGGCATGGCACGCTAGCGGGTGCTACGCACTGCGACCACTTGGCCGCGAGCCCGGGCTTTGAGAGGATCAGCCGGGAGTGTCCGAGTGTCGCCGCCACGCGTTGATCGAGGCCCCGATTGAGCGGGTCTGGGAGCTCGTGGGCAACCCCGCTCGACACCCCGCGTGGTTCCCGCACGTGGTGGAGGTTCGCGGCGACCGCTTCGAGACCGGCGACGTCTACGTGCAGGTGACGCGTCACCCGCTGAGCACCAAGACGACCTCGCTCCAGATCGACGAGCTGGACGAGCTGCGCTCGCTGAAGTTCCACTGCAGGGACACGGGGATGTACTCGAACTGGCTGCTCACGCCCGCCCAGGACGACACGTTCGTGGAAGCCGAGTTCGGCATGGAGCCGGCGAGCCTCTCGTATCGGGTGGTGGACGCCACCTTCGGCCGCACCTACTTCCGGCGCTGGCTGGAGGACTCGTTCGAGGCTCTCTCGCAAGCGGTCAGGGAGCCCCACCCGGCGCGCTTACGGC
>JBKPDA010000276.1:0-6603 GCA_046727635.1 Actinomycetota bacterium
CGGCCGAGCTGCTCATCTTCGGCGACGGCCAGCAGAGCAAGTCCTACATCCACGTCAGCGACGTGGTGGATGCGATGTTCACGCTCCAGGAGCGGGCCTGGGAGGGCTTCCAGGTCTACAACGTAGGCACCGAGGACTACGTCACCGTCGAGGAGATCGCCGACCTCGTGGTCGAGCAGCTCGGGCTCGACGCCGTGCGTTACTCGTTCACCGGCGGAAACCGCGGCTGGAAGGGCGACGTGCCCGTGGTGCGGTTCGACACCGACCGCATCCGCGCGCTCGGCTGGGCGAACAAGATGACCTCGAAGGAGGCGCTCGCCGACTCGATCCAGTCGAACATCGGGGAGGCCTCGCAGGAGACAGCGGCGCGATGAGGTCCCAGCTCTCCCCCGCCGCGGCCGTCACGGACCGCAACGCGGCCGCGCACTGGGACCAGGCGCACCGCTACACGCCGGCGCCGCGTCACCGCCGCCGGTTGCTGCGGAAGATCGTCTCGCGCTTGGAGCCTCGCGAAGTGCTGGACGCGGGCTGCGCCCAGCCTTTCCTGATCGACGAGCTCGTGCGCAAGCTCGGCGTGCGGGGGTACGGCTGCGACATCTCCGACCAGGTGATGGCCGACGCGCGGGGCACCGTTCCCGGAGCCGAGTTCCGGGCGCTGGACCTGGCCTACGAGGTGTGGCCGGACGGCAAGCAGTTCGACGTCGTGATCTGCGCCGAGACGCTCGAGCACATCGAGGAATGGCAGGCGGCGCTCGCCAACGTGGTGCGCATGTCCGATCGCTACGTGCTGATCACGGTGCCAAGCGGCCGGGTGCGCCCGGTTGACCGGCTGATGGGCCACTACCGGCACTTCGAGGCGCAGGACATCACCGGCGAGCTCGAGCAGAACGGGTGCCGGATCATGGAAGTTCGTCACTGGGGCTTCCCGGTCCATAGCGCCTACCGCGCGGGCGTCGAGCGCTTCGGCTCGGATGAGATCTACGCGTCGTTCGCGGAGGACAAGCCGTACACCCGGGCGCAGATCGTTGTTTCGAACGTCCTGTACGGGACGATCTTCGTGAACGACTTATTCAGGTCAGGCAGCCAGCTGATCGTGCTGGCGGAGAAGCGGTGAGCGTCGAGGCTCGTCACGCCCCGGCAGGCGAACGGACCGAAGAGGTTCGGCCCGGAATGGTGTCGATCGTCGTGCCCGCCCTAAACGAGGAGGTGACGATCGGCGAGTTCGTGGACTGGTGCCATGAGGGCCTGCGCAAGGCGGGCGTGGAGGGCGAGGTGATCATCGTCGACTCGTCCTCCGACCGCACCCCGCAGATCGCCGCCGAGCATGGCGCGCGCGTGCTTCGCGTGCCCAAGCGCGGACTGGGCCGCGCGTACATCGACGCGATCCCCGAGATCCGCGGCGAGTACGTGATCATGGGCGACTGCGACCTCACCTACGAGTTCCGCGAGCTCGAGCCGTTCATCGAGAAGCTGCGCGAGGGCCACGACTTCGTGATGGGCACGAGGGTGCGCGGCTACATCGAGCCCGGGGCGATGCCCGCCCACCACCGCTACTTCGGCTCACCGGCCACCACCTGGACGTTCAACCTCATCTACGGCACGCGCTTCACCGACATCCACTGCGGCATGCGCGGGATGACCCTGCAGGCCTTGAAGCGCATGGAGCTCGAGTCCCAGGGCTGGGAGTACGCCTCGGAGATGATCCTCAAGGCGAAGAAGCGCGGCTTCCGCACGGCCGAGGTGCCGGTGCGCTTCTACAAGGACCGCGAGGGGCGCGAGAGCCACCTGAAGCGGATCGGCTGGAAGGCGCCGTGGGTCGCGGGCTGGAACTCGCTCAAGGTGATGTTCCTGTACGCGCCAGACTTCTTCCTGACGGTGCCGGGTTGGTTCCTCCTCGGGCTTGGCTTCCTGGTCACCGCGGTGCTGGCGCCGGGCCCGACGCACGTGCTGGGAATCGGGCTGAACCTCCACTGGATGCTGCTGGGGCTGGTGATGAGCGCCGTCGGCTACAGCGCCGTTCAGCTGTCGGTGCTCGCGCGGGTGCACTACGACTTCCGGCCGAGCTTCACGAGCGCCTGGCTCACTCGGCTGAGCTACAACCGCGGCATGCTGCTGAGCGGCGTGCTGCTGGTGCTCGGCGTGATCCCCAACGTCGCTCTGCTCATCCGCTGGCTCGACCACGGGCTGCGCCTGAAGGACATCAGCTACTCCTCGGTGTTCGGTCTCGAGCTGATCGTGCTCGGCTTCCAGACCTTCGCCTTCACGCTGCTCTTGCACATCCTCGGGCGTGAGCACCTGAGGTCGCGCGAGCGTTGACCGCGATCGCCTACGAGGACACGCAGGACCACTTCGAGAACGGGCTCCTGCGGCTGATGCACCTGACGCGGGAGGAGTTCGACCGCTGGGTGGAGCTGGCCGAGGCAGCTCCGGGCGACCTGCTCTCCAGGCTTCGCGCCGGATGGTCCGAGCTCCGTCCGTTCCCGCCGCCTGACGGCGTGCCGTCGTCCGGTCCTGTCGGTCCGGGGCCCGACGGTGTGGACGGGCGGCTGTGGCATCCCGCGATGTTCGAGACGCCCTCGTACGGCGTGGCCGTGTCGGATGCGGCCTCGCTCGGCTGGCTGGTGCGCTGGAACGGGACCGCGTTCGTCCGCGAGGTGGAGCCGCCCGTGTACGAGGAGGACTACTTCGAGGGCGACCAGCTGTCCGCCGGCGGCTACGGCGCCTACACCGAGCAGGCGGGCTGGCGCCTCGAGAAGGCACACCGCCAGGTGCGGGAGATGCAGGCGTCCACCGGCTTGTCGTCCGGCCGCGTGTTGGACCTTGGCTGCGGCTACGGCTACTTCCGCGTGGCTCTGGTCGAGGCCGGCTTTGATCACGAGGGACTCGAGATCTCCGAGTTCGCGCGCCGGGTGGCCTTGGAGAGCTACGGCTTCGAGACGCACCCGGGCGTGCTCGAGGACCACTGGGAGCAGTGGCAGGACCGCTTCGACGCGATCACCCTGTTCGACGTGATCGAACACGTGCCCGACGCCGTGGACTTCCTGACAAAGCTCGCCTTCTGTCTCGCGCCCGGCGGGGTCGCGGGCATCAAGACGCCGAACATCGACTGCCCGGAGGCCGAGATATTCGGCCCGCACTACCACTCGCTGAAGCGCGAGCACCTACTGTTCTTCTCACCGCGCTCGCTCACGGACGCGGCGGCCGCAGCCGGCCTCGAGCTGGTGGAGATGACCACGCCCTCCCACCTGCTACGCGGCTTCGTGGGCGAGGAGACGATCGCCTCGTGGCAGGACGAGCTGCGCGGGGCGGACATCGCGGCGTGGTACCTGAAGCCGGTGGCTTAGAACCCCGAAGGCAAGGCGGCGGCGCCTGACTTCACGCGCGAGGAGCGATCTGGAGGAAGGGACGGTACCCGCTCCTCTCCACCTCCAATTTATACCGCACACGGGTCCTTCATGAAGCCCCGAGTCATGCCGCATAATCGCCCGCCGCAAGCCGGAACCTACGGAAATGGAGCGGCGAAATGCGGGCGTTTTTCTCGACGTGTCCGACGGGAGGGCGGCTATGACCGAGCATGCTGTGGTGATCGCCGGAGGAGGTCCGGCGGGAATGATGCTGGCGGCTGAGTTGGCGTTGGCGAAGGCGGACGTCGCGGTCGTCGAGCGTCGTCCCGATCACGTGCTGGTCGGCTCACGGGCCGGCGGTTTTCACTCGCGCACGATCGAGGTGCTGGATCAGCGCGGGGTCGCTGATCGGTTCCTCGCGGAGGGTCAGGTGGCTCAGGTCGCGACGTTCGCCACGACCGTGTTGGACATGAGCGACTTCCCGACACGTCATCCGTACTCGCTCGGGATCTGGCAGAACCAGATCGAGCGGATCATGGCCGCCTGGATCGCCGAGCTGCCGGCGCGGATCTATTACGGATCTGAGGTGACGGGCTTCGCGCAGGACGACACCGGCGTCGACGTCGAGCTGTCCGACGGCCAGTCGCTGCGGGCGCAGTACCTCGTCGGGTGCGACGGAGGACGCAGCCTCATCCGTAAAGCAGCCGGCATCGAGTTCCCCGGATGGGACCCGACGACCAGCAACCTGATCGCCGAGGTCGAGATGGCCGAGGAGCCGGAGCTGGGCATCCGCCGCGATGACAAGGGCATCCATGGCCTCGGCAGGTTGGAGTACGAGATCCGCGACGGCGAGGTGGTCTACATGGATGGGGGGCCGGTGCGGGTCATGGTCACCGAACGGCACCTCGGACCAACCAGCGAGCCCAGCCTGTGCGATCTGAGCGAGGCGCTCATCGCCGTGTACGGCACCGACTTCGGGATCCACAATCCCACCTGGATCTCCAGGTTCACCGACATGACACGTCAGGCGGCGGCCTACCGCGCGGGACGAGTCCTACTCGCGGGCGACTCGGCCCACGTGCATTACCCGGTGGGTGGACAGGGCCTCAGCCTCGGTGTGCAGGATGCGGTGAATCTGGGATGGAAGCTGGCCCAGGTGGTCAACGGGACCTCCCCGGAGAGCCTCCTGGATACGTACCAGGACGAGCGCCACCCGGTCGCTGCCCGCGCGCTTCGCCACACGATGGCTCAGACCGCGCTCCAGCGCCAGGACGAGCGCACCAAGGCCCTGGTCGATGTGGTGTCGGAGCTGGCGAGCATGGACGAGCCTCGCAAACGGCTCGCCGGGATCACCTCTGGGCTGGACATCCATTACGACCTCGGCGAGGGACATCCGCTGCTCGGACGCCGCATGCCCGATCTGGACCTCGTGACCGGCGACGGCCCGCTCCGAGTCTTCGAGCTGCTGCACGACGCCAAGCCGGTGCTGCTCAACCTCGGAGAGCCCGACGGCTTTGACATCACTCCATGGGCTGACCGGGTCCAACCGATCGACGCTGAATATGCCGGCCCGTGGGAGCTTCCGGTACTTGGCGCGGTCAGCGCTCCCACCGCCGTGGTGATCCGACCCGACGGATACGTTGCCTGGGTCGGAGAGGGAACGCACCTCGGACTCCCTGAAGCGCTGACCACCTGGTTCGGACCGCCCACCGCGGCATAGCCGTGTCGGGCGTCTTAGTGTTGCCCGGCCTTGTCTGCCTCCTGTGCGAGGTTGCGCAGCAGCGCGAAGAACTCCTTCGATTGGCCGATGAACAGTCCGTCGGCCGTCAATGCGTTGAGGGCGCCCGTTGCGGCTCCCTTTGTCTGGGTCGGGCGGATGATCGAGCAGACGGGGAACTTGCGCCGCAGGAAGACGGTCGGTTCGGGCATGATCAGGTTGGTCTGGAAGTCCTCCCCGCCGAAGGGAGCGGCGTTCAGGTCCGGGAACACGAGGCCGTTCGTGGGGTCGGTCAGAGCAGGGGCGTTGCCTGCCTTGTCCTGCCATGTCTGAAAGTGCTGGGTCTCGGTGGGGCCGATGCTGAGCAGGATTCGCAGGACTTCGGGATCGCGAACCCGCTGCGCGAGTGAGGGGTAGAGGCTGGTGCCACCCTGTTCGATGAAGGCGAAGTGGAAGCCGGCCGTGTTTGCTATCGCCTGGATGTGATCGATGGGGGAGAGGTCGGCATCGGATCCCGGGATCGCCGGGAACTGCCCTGTACTCAGATCCGGCACCGCTTGGGCGAAGGTGTCTCCGAGGTCCGGGTTCTTGGTGCGGCTCCGGTACCGAGTCCACCAACTCGTGTCGACGGTGAGCTTGAGGAGGTTGGTGAGCCGACCAATTTGCTGGGCGCCGGTCGCCGTGCTGCTCGGCAACGTGCGGAAGCGATCCAGGTCGACCGGATCTGCGCCCCTTGACACGAGGTAGGCGTTGATGAACGTGAAGTGGGTGAACTCGTCCTCGGTGTTGTCGTGGATGTACTGGTCCATGTCCTCGTCAAGCACCTTCAGCGCCTCGGTGTAGGCGGGGTTCCCGCTTCCCCCAGGCACTTCGCTGTCCTGGATCCCGCCGAGCTCGTTGTACTGCTGCCATAGGTCGGTCTCCAAGATTTCGGCCGCCGCCAGGAAGCGCAGGATCGCCGCATCTCCGCGCGGGAGCCCGCCCTTTGCCTCCCACGCGAAGGCCGGTGCGCCGGCGCCCAACAGCCCGACGCCGACAGTTCCCGTCCCGGCCGCGGCCAGGAATGACCGACGGCTGGTCAGATGCTGCGAGTGGATGAGCTTCTCGTCCATCGTCTCCTCCTCCTTCTTCCACGGGCTACCCCCACGGCCACCGCAGGCGAGCCCTCGCTAGAGCTGCTTGCGCACCGGCGAGCGCGCCCCCGCCGAGACGGCGCCGCTGCAGCGCCCTCCCGCCTGGCGTGGTCCGGTCCCCCACACGCGCGGCCGCGCGACCCTCGGCAGAACCGCGTTCGATGTCTGAGAAGACCCGCGACAAGTCCGCATCACCGATGCAATTGCCGGGCCGCGAGACCAGTGCCGCACGCCGCTCAGCGAGCACCCAACACTGGCCGGTACCAGAAGCGACGCCCCCACCGACAGCGACCTTCCCCCGGGGGGACGAAAAAAGCCGCTCTTAGCGGAAAGGTGAGATCTTCTCGCGGCTGGTAGGGGCTGGTGGCTGCGAAGGGTCGGGTGAGGCGGGTGGTGCGCGGCAGCTAAT
>JBKPDA010000277.1:0-5106 GCA_046727635.1 Actinomycetota bacterium
CCCGCCGAGAACGCCAGCGCCGCCGCCGCGCTCAAGCCGCGGCCTCGATCCGGCGCGCGAGCTCCGTGCCGCGCGGCTCGCGCAACCAGGGCCGCCCGTCGCGCAGCCCGTACAGCTCGCGCGTGCCGGCAGCGTCGCCAAGGCGCACCACTTCGGCCACCGCCTCCACGCGCCGGCGCCCATCCGGGGCGCGGCCCTGGTGAACCACCAGCTGCAGCGCGCTTGCAAGCTGCTCGCGCACCGCGGCATGCGGCAGCCCCACGCCCGCCATCAACGCGAGCGTCTCCACTCGCCGCAGCGCGTCCGGCGGCGAGTTGGCGTGCACCGTTGTGAGCGAGCCCTCGTGGCCGGTGTTGAGCGCCATCAGCATGTCCAGCGCCTCCGGCCCTCGCACCTCCCCCACCACGATGCGATCCGGCCGCATTCGGAGCGCGTTGCGGACGAGCTGCCGGATCGTCACCTCCCCGCGGCCCTCGAGGTTCGGCGGCCGCGCCTCCAGTCGCACCACGTGCGGCTGGCGCAGCTTCAGCTCGGCCGCGTCCTCGATCGTCACGATCCGCTCGGCCTCCGGCAGCGCGCCCGAGAGCGCCCCGAGCGTGGTGGTCTTCCCGGAGCCCGTGCCACCGCAGACCAGGATCGACGCCCGCGCGCGAACGCAGCGGGCGAGGAAGCCGGCGAGCTCGGCTGGCAGCGTCTCGTTTTCCACGAGGTCATCGAGTGAGAACCCGTGCCGGCGAAAGCGCCGGATCGTGAGACACGGCCCCGAAAGCGCGAGTGGCGGGATGACCACGTTCACGCGCGAGCCATCCGGCAGGCGCGCGTCGCACAACGGCGAGGCCTCGTCCACGCGCCGGCCCAACGGGGCGAGGATGCGCTCGATCGCGTGCATCAGCTCGGCCTCGCCCGCGAACCTGACGTCCGCCGGCTCGATCCGGCCCAGCCGCTCCACATAGACGGAGTCCGGGCCGTTGACCATCACCTCGTCCACCGCCTCGTCGGCGAGCAGCGGCTCGAGCGGCCCGAGCCCGGTGGCCAGGCGCAGCACGCGCTCGCAGAGCGCGGCCCGGTCGGCCGAGTCGAGCACGGCCGCCTCGCGCTCCACCAGCGCGCGCACCTCGCCCTCGAGCCCGTCGGCCAGCGCGGCGGCCCGCGACGAGTCCGAGCGCGCCGCCTCGATCAGCCTCCCGCGCAGTGCCTCCGCCAGCTCATCGAGCGCGTGCATGCCCAACTAAGCGCGCGACGCGGAAAGCTCGCCCCCGGCACACTTGTCGCGTGCCCGACGGCCCGATCCTCATCTGTTACGACGGCTCCGACGAGGCCAAGCACGCCATCGAGGAGGCGGGCGGAGTGCTCGCGCCCGGACCGGCGATCGTGCTCACGAGCTGGGAGGTGCTCTCGATAGCGGTCGGCGGCTACCCGCTCGACGAGTTCGCCACCGGTATCTCGTACACCGATCTCGACAAGGCTTCCACTGCACGCGCCGAGCGTCTGGCGGCCGATGGGGTCGAGCTCGCGGCGAAGCAGGGGTTCCAGGCACAGTCCGTGGTGCAACAGGGTCCTCCCGCGGAGGCGATCGTCGACGTCGCGCGCGATCGACACGCGAAGGTGATCGTTCTCGGCTCGCGCGGCTACACCGGCCTGCGGGCATCGATGATCGGAAGCGTGTCGAACGCCGTGATCCACCACTCTCCCTGCCCCGTGCTGGTGGTCCGCCGCGACGAATCGGAGCAGTAGACAGCGGCGGCTATCATCTCCCATTGGTTCGGTAGTCGTCGAACCTTTGACCTGAGTGAGGGACCTGTACCACCCGAGACTCGAGGACGTTGGGCTTGCTCACGTTCTCCACGCCCTGAGCGACCCCGTGCGGCTCGAAATCGTGCGCGCGCTCGCCGATCGGGGCGAAATCGCGTGTAGCTCTCTCGATTCGGCGGTAACCAAGTCGACGATGTCGCACCACTACAAGGTCCTGCGCGAGGCCGGCCTGACCCATACGCGCGCTAGTGGCACCCAAAGGCTGGTGTCCCTACGCCAAACGGAGGTCGAGAACCGTTTTCCGGGTCTCCTTGGCTCGATCCTCCACGCCGCAAAAGCCGCTTAGAAACCGCTAAGGAAGGCTTTACGGCCGCTTTAGCGAAACCAATCAGTCTTCTCGCCGTTGTTACTTACGGAAGAGAAGTGTGGCGCTGACTTTGTGCTATACTTCGACGCGTATCGAACTTTCTAAGTGAAAGTTCTAAGTGAAAGGTCTGGAAACGACTACTTTGATGAAGCCGCCCGTCTCCGAGACGGGATTTGAGACTGAGACCAGCGAGCGTGCCGCGCGGGGCTGGCAGGACGAGGGTGGCCTCGACTCCCTGCAGCAGTTCCTCAACGAGGCGCGCCGGTACCCCCTGCTTACGGCAGCCGAAGAGATCGAGCTGGCCAAGCGCATCGAGCGCGGCGATATGTCGGCGAAGGATCGGATGATCAACTCGAACCTCCGCCTCGTCGTCTCGATCGCCAAGAAGTACCAGGGCCAGGGTCTCTCGCTGGGCGACCTCATTCAGGAGGGCGTGATCGGCCTGATTCGCGCCGCCGAGAAGTTCGACTGGCGACGTGGCTTCAAGTTCTCGACTTACGCGACGCTGTGGATCCGGCAGGCGATCCAGCGCGGGCTGCACAACACCTCGCGCACGATCCGCATGCCCGTTCACATCGCACAGCGCGAGCGCAAGATCTCGCGTGTGGAGCGTGAGCTGAACGTGAAGCTGGGCCGCGAGCCCACCGAAGAGGAGATCGCCGAGGCCGCAGAGCTGCCGGTCGAGGAGGTCGAGGAGATTCGCAAGGCCTCCCAGCCGATGGCGAGCCTCGATCAGCCGGTCGGCGACGATGGCGACAGTGCTTTCGGCGACTTCCTGGCAACCGATCGCCCGGAGCCGCAGGAAGAGGTCATCGAGAGCTACCGCGACGAGGCGGTGCGCCGGGCGCTGGACAAGCTCCCGGAGCGCGAGCGCGACGTTGTCGAGCTTCGCTTCGGCGTAGGGCGTGCGGAGCCCACTCCACTCCGCGAGACCGGCCGCGTGCTCGGGATGTCTGCCGAGCGGGTGCGCCAGCTCGAGGAGCGGGCGCTGCGACAGCTCGCCGAGAGCGGCGACCTCGAGTCCCTCCGCGAGGCGGCCTAAACCAACTTCGCGGCGCGGGGCGCGTCGCGTGAATAGAGATCTGTGACCGGGGCAGTGGCCGTGAATGCGGTCGCCGCCTTGGGCACGGATCTCTTTCTTGTTGTCAGAGCGCTCGGACGAGCGCTGCCGTTGCTGCCGCGGTCACGACAGTGACCAGCAGCGGAGCACGCAGTGCCACCGGCACCGTCGCAGCCGCCAGGCCCGCCGCGCGCGGGTCGAGCACCAGCCGGTGATCGCCTCCGAACGTGTTGGTCACCACCAGCGCCGCGAGCATCGCGGGCGCCAGCAGGGCGATCATGCCCCCGAGGCGCTCGGGCAGCTCACGGCCGTGCACCAGCAGCGCGCCGCCGGACTTGATCGCGATCGTGGCCAGCCCCACGATCGCCACCGCTGCCCAGGCCGCGGTCATCGGGCGCGCCTGCGCTGCCAGCCGGCCAGACACGCCACGCATGCGGCGATCAGCGGGATGCCGGGGCGGGTGAACGGCACGGCGATAAGCGCGATCCCGCCGCCCAACGCCGCCGCCCCGGCGGCCCGGCGGGAGTGGATCTGACCAACGAGCAGCGCGAAGAACAAGGCCGGAAAGGCGGCGTCCAGCCCGAGCTTGTTCGGGTCCCCAACAAGGTTGCCGCCGACTATCCCGAGCGCTGTGCCCCCGAGCCATGCCAGGTACAGCAGTGCGCCGGCGCCGAGCAGCACGTTGCGATCGAAGCGGCCGCCACCGCGATTCGACAGCGCCCACGACTCGTCCACCACGAGCTGCGCCTCCACCAGACGGCGCAGCCGCCTCGGGCTGAGCACGTCGGCCACGGACATGCCGATCGGGGCATAGCGGGCGTTCAGCAGGATGGCCGCCACGCAAGCGGCGGCGAGGCCGCCGCCGGTCGAGAGCACTGACGCCACGGCGAACTGCGCCGAGCCGGCGAACGTGGTGGCCGACATCACGAGCGGCGCCAGCTGACCCATCCCGGCCTCTCGTGCCAGGACCCCGTACGACACGCCGAACGCCAGCACCGCCAGCGCGAGCGGCAGCGCCCGGCGAACTCCGATCCCGTAGCGCTGCAGATCCCGCATAACCATCCTTTAGCTTACAGTGGTGACGCACGCAGAGGCTCATCAGAGCTGCGAGCCCGCGATACTGAGCCCTCCCGCGCCGCCGCGATCGCCGGTTGGGCGAGGCAGCAGCCGGACCTCCTGCGCGAAGTTCTGCGCCGCGGTGAGGTAGACCGCCTGGCGCACGCTGACGCGCAGGGTAGCCGTCGCGTGGTCGGCGTCGGCGGCCGGCCTGACCGCGAGCAGCTGCACGTCCTGGATCGCCAGGTACGTGCGGCCACGGGCGTCTCCGTGCGCGCCCGTGGTCACGAGCACGTCGACGCGGCCGCCGGGCGAGCCCAGTGCGCCGGCCGAGCCCGCGACGGTGACCGACACGGCACGCTGGCCGGGTGCCAGCTCGGACGACCCCGTGTCGCCTGTTTGACCGGCCGAGCCGAGCTCGGAGGCAGTGATGTAGGCCCCGCGCGGCACCGCGATTGCGGCCCTTAGACCTACGGCGTCGGCGGGCGACGCGAGCGCGTCGGGCGGCAGGAAGCGGGCCGGGACGGTGCGAAGGGCGAGCTGGGCCGCCGTGATGGGCTTGCCGGCCGGCAGGTCCTGCCGCGCCACCACGGCGGTGGCGAGCGGCCCGAGGTTGGCGCGAGCTCGCCGCTCGGTACCTCGCACGTCGGACGCGGCGACCCATCCGCACACGAGCGCGAGCGCCAGCAGGATGAGGCCGCGACGTCGGCGCCTCGCGGGCCTCACGCCCCGTCCGCCAGCGGCAGCTCCACGGCCACGGTGGAGCCGGTCTCGCATGAGGCGATCCGCAGCGTCCCGCCCGCCTCCTCCACGGCGCGCGCGGCTATCGCCAGGCCGCGGCCGCGCCCGGCCTCGCGGTCTGGCGCCGCTG
>JBKPDA010000278.1:0-8499 GCA_046727635.1 Actinomycetota bacterium
CCATCGCGGTGTCGCCGCCGCCCACCACGATCGTGGGCTTGTCGCGGAAGAAGGCCGCGTCACAGGTGGCGCAGTAGGAGATGCCGCGCGCGGCCAGCTCCTCCTCGCCGGGCACGCCCAGCTTGCGCGGCTCGGCGCCCATCGAGAGGATCACGGCGCGTGCCAGATGCTCCTCGTCGCCGATGTAGACGCGGTGCGGTGAGCCGTCGGTGGACAGGTCCACGCGCGAGGCCTCGTCGGTGATGAAACGCGTGCCGAAGCGCTCCGCCTGGTCGCGGAACTTCTGCATCAGCTCGGGGCCCATGATCCCGTCCGGGAAACCCGGGTAGTTCTCCACGTCGGTGGTCTGCTGGAGCAGGCCGCCCCATAGGTGACCCTCGATCACGAGCGGGCGCAAATCGGCGCGTGAGGTGTAGAGGGCAGCGGTATAACCAGCCGGCCCGCTACCGATGATGATGACGTTTTCGATCTCGCTCACTTCGCCTCCGCGGTCACTTCAGTTTTTATAGTATAGGAGCTCCGGGCGTCATCGTCCTGCCACGCGTTCACCTGCCTGCGCAGCTGGAAGTACGCGATCAGGCCGGGAATGATCGGCAACCAGAAGCCTACGATCCGGAAAGCGAGCACGGCCGGGAACACCGTGTCGCTGGGGATCCCGAACAGCAGGAACGCGCCGATCAGCCCGGCGTCGAGCGTTCCCACGCCCGCGGCCGGCGACGGGGCCAGGTTCGCCGCCATGCCCACGAAGAAGCCCTGCACCACCACGCCGAACGGCACGCCGCCGCCGAATGCGTGGAAGCTGGCCCACAGGATCCCCACCATCGCGCCCCAGTAGCCGAGGGCGCCTCCGATGGCGCGGGCGCCGCGACGCGGATGGCGCACGTTGTCGAGCGCGGTCCGCACGCCCGTGGCCACGATGGCCGGGCCGGTGGCCAGTCGCCGCGCGATGTGCGCCACGCGCCTGTGGCTCTCCATGCGCACGATGCGCCGCTCGAGGTCGCCCGGAATGAGCGCAAGCAGGCCGACGACGGCAAAGCAGATCGCGGCGATGCCGGCGGGGACGATCGTGCCGGCCACCGGGCTCTCGCCGCTCAGGACGTGTGTGCGTAAGAGCACGCCGAACACGATCAGCGACGCGGCGTACGCCGAATAGAGCAGGACCAGGAAGGCCACCATCCGGCAGGCCGCTCGCCGGCGCTCCATGCCCGCCTTGCGCAGCGCCCAGTACGTGAGCGCTACGCCGCCGGCACCCGCAGCGGAGAACAGCGTGGTGGCGGCGAGGCCCGCCAACGTGATCTTGAAGGAGGCGCGGAAGTCGAGCCGGCGGTAGAGGTCGTGCTCCTCGTCGAGCCCGCCGAGCACCCCTCGGAAGAGGGCCGCGTACGCGAGGAACGAGAGGCCGTTGAACCCGATCGCGACCGCGATCCAGGGCCAACTCGGGTCGCTCAGGCGCTTGAGGGCGTCGCCCAGGCCGACCACCTTCGGCAGCAGCACGTAGATGCCGACGATCAGCAACAGGAAGGCGACGAGCACCGTGAGCATCTGCCGCCGGTCCCCTAGCAGGCGGGTGCCCGCCTGCTCGATCTCCACGGTCGGCTCGAGCTCCGGCGGGAGGCGCTCGTGCTCGGGCATCAGGCGCTGCCCGGCTCGAGTCGCTGAACGCCGCGGGCGATCGTCCCGATCACCGGCTCCGCCAGCGGCGCGATCTTTCGCACCCCTTCCGCCAGGGCCAATCCCGCGGCCAGGTCCACAACGTAGTGCTCCCCGAGGTAGACGAGAGCGAACCCAAGGGAGAGCGCGTATGCCCAGCCTGCGGTACCGGGCAACCGACCCACGTCGGATAGCACGTGGGCTGCCATTACCGAGGTTGCAAAGTGAAGCGAGGGCATTGCAGCGAAGGGGTTCCCGCCAAGGAAATCGTAGAGCGGACGCCAGGCGCGACCCCAGAAGTGCTCCCCCGCCTCCACCATGATCCGGCGCACCGGCGGCATGTGGCCGTTCTTCCCGGCCCACCACGGCGGCGCCGTGGGAAGCGCCCAGTAGAAGACGATGCCGAGGTCGAAGACCGCTGTCATCAGCCCCGCCGCGCGCGGGAAGTGCGAGCGGTGGCGCACCAGGATGTATGCGCTCGAGCCGTGGGGCACCAGGAACCAGCTCCAGTGGATCCACGCCAGCACCAGGTCGTGGCGGAGCACCGTGCCCGGCCGCCCGAGCGAGCGCTGCAGCCGCACGGTCGGCGCGGTGCCGAGCCCGAGGGCCGTGTCCGCCTGGATCGGGTAGTCGATGTGCAGGCGCTCGCGCAGCCGCTCCGGGTCGTCGTTCGGCATCTCGTAGTGGGCGATGTACGCCCACATCTGCAGGAAGTACATGCCGGCGTCGCGCAACGTTGAGCGCGGACGAGCGACGGCGAGCGCGATGGGGGCCTGCCAGGCGAGCACCGATACGACGGCCGGCTTGAGCTTCAACCGCCTCCGCACCAACGGCGCCGCGAATCCGACCGCCACAGCGCCCAGCGCGAGTGTGCGTAGGGCGCGCGATGACCGCAAGGCGGGCGCAGTATAGGCCGGAAGGCGGATCCCGATATGTTTCCGCTGACCAATGCCCGGACATGTGGAAGACCACCACTAGGGGCAGGGGGGATTCCTTGTCCACGGCCACGGAGCGCGAGTTCGAGCTGGCAGGCGGCCCCTATGCCGCCACCGCAGCGAGACTGGCGCTGGACAACCTCGATGCTGAGCTCGATCCGGTCCTCGCCCAGGACCTGCGCCTGCTTGTGACCGAGGCGGTGAAGAACAGCGTCCAGCACGCGGGCGTCGGCCCCGAGGACTCGATCGGGTTGAAGATCGCCGTCCACCCGGAGCTGATCCGCATCGAGGTGACCGACGACGGCCCGGGCTTCGAGCCCGACGCCAGCCGGCCCACCGAGGACGAGGTCACCGGCTGGGGGCTGTTCCTGATCGACCAGCTGTCGGAGCGCTGGGGCGTCGTGCGCGACAAGGTCACCACCGTGTGGTTCGAGGTCGGCCGCGGGGACAACTCGAGCGGCCGGGCCGACGCGGCCCACTGAGCCGAGTGAACCGCCTGCTGCGCGTCGCCGACCGCGTGGACGGGGGGCCGGTGTCCATGCCGCGGGTGCTTGCGGCACTCGTGCCGGAGGCCTACGCGCTGCGGTGGAGCATCGTGGACCTGGGCGAGGTGATGGCCGAGGAGCGGTGGGACCTCAACCTCTCCTTCGTGGAGCAGCGGGTCGACGCCTCTCCCCGCGGCTTCGAGCTCTCCTTTGCCGACCTGAGCGCTTTCGCCGAGCGCATCCGGCAGGTGATGGACGGGCTGTTCGTGGGCTGCGCCGACCCCGCCCGGCTGCCGCGGCGCACCGACGACGACGCGACGATCCTCGAGCGCGCCGACATGCTGGTGGCCGCCACGGGCGGCGACTGGCTCGTGAGCGCTCCGGATGAGCTGCTGTTTCGCTACGAGGCCCGCTTCGAGGCCGTCAGCGAGCTGAGCCCCGGCTCGGTGGAGCTACCCGGCTGGAGCGGCTAGGGCGGCCGGCTCCTCGATCGGGCCCGGCATGATCTCCTCGGCCGGCGGGCACTCCAGCCCGATCACGCCCATCCGGCGCTTCAGGCTGCGGTACGCATAGCCGTAGATCTGGCGCGAGTTGTAGCCGTAGGACACGAACTCCTTCGCGCTGTCGGCGTAGGGCGGCACGAACACGTGGGCCGCGCGCGGCGCGAGGTCGGCGATGCGGTTCTCGATCCGCTCCCGGTAGCGCGGCTCCTGGTCCACCGCGTCCTTCAGGAAGCGCACGCCGAACGCGATGTGGCGGTGCTCGTCGCGCTCCACCAGCGAGAAGCCCTGGCGGAAGCCCGGGTAGAGGTCGTGCTCCTCCATGTACTGGCCGATCAGGTGCTGGCCGGTCATCGCGAGCACTCCCTCGATCACCATGTGGTAGGTCACGATCCCGTCCACGAACAGGTCGAGGTCGTCCGGCTTGGCCTTGATCTGACTCGCGATGTCGCGCAGGGCGCCATCGAACACCTCGCGCCATGGCGAGAGCATCGTGCGCTCGAGCTCCCGGAGGCGGCTGCGCAGGTCGTCGCCGCTCAATGCCATCACTTCAGAGCCGAACCGATCGAACATCGCGGTGTGGCGCGCCTCGTCCACCAGCTGGGTGGCGAGGAACAGCTCCACCTCGCCGCTGGGGGCCGCCAGCAGGAACGGCGCGAGGTCGGCCGTCACGCGCTCCTCGCCTATGTAGAAGGAGGCGAGGCTCCAGGCCGTGTCCACCTGCGATGCGGCCGGCGTGGCCAGCCACTGCTCGCGGTCCACGCTGAAGTCGATCTCGTGCGCGCTCCAGTTCTGGCGCTCCCAGAGCGCGTAGAGCTGCTCATAGCTGAGCAGGCCGCCGCCCGAGCGCCGTGCGCCCTCGGCGTCGTGGGCCGGGTCGCCCTGGCCGGCCGACGTCGCGGCCGGCACGGAGCCGTTCGCCCCGCCCCAACTTCCGAGCCGGCGCTGCTGCAGCTCGCGCTGCTGCTGCTCACGCTCGAGCTCGGCGTCGTCGTTGCCCTGCGAACGGTCGATCCAGCGCCCGAGGAGGGTCCCGTAGTGGATCGTGCCCGTCATCTGCGTGCGCTGGAAGCGGGCGGCGTCGGTTGGTGTGAGCGTGCCCGCCACCAGCCCGTTGAAGGTTTCCGGCGAGAAGCTGAACGTGCAGCCCGGGCCGCCTTCCGGCGCGTCCGTGGTCACGCGCACGCGCTCGCCGTCGTTCACGTGCACATACCAGCGGCCGCCGCCCTCGCCGGTGAGCTCGTAACAAACCACGAAGCGATGGCCGCGCGTCCAGACAGGGTCGATCAGGTACTCGAGCGAGCGGTACAGCAGGTCGGGCTCGACCTTGCCGCCGTTGGCCACGACCTCGGAGAGGCTGGGACGCGCGTTGCCCAGCGCGCGCAGCCGAAGCGCGCGGCGGCGCTTGCCGTGGATGCGGAGCCGTCCCGACAGCATGAGTCCGAGCGGACCGGCGCCCGCGGCCATCTCCGCGAGCGTGCGCGGGTCCATGCTCAGTCGGAAGTCCACGTTGCCGTCGGACGGCTGCCCGTCCACCGGCTCGACCTTCGCGGCGCCGTCGGCCACCGCCACGCGCCAATTGCCGAGGCCCTCCACCTCCATGTCGTAGGTCAGCCGGCCGGGGATGTGCGCCGCGGCGCCCGGCAGCGTCTGGAGCACGAGCCTGGCGGCCAGCTCCGGGTCCTCCTGAGCCATCGCCTTGAGCGCGATCTGCCTGCGGTCCTCCATGATCACCAGCCCACCTTCTCCATGATCGTCACCTCGACCGGCGCCAGCTCGGCGAACGCTAGCGCGTCCTCACGGGTGCCGATGTGCTCTCCCCAGTGCATCGGCACGGCCACGCGCGGGGCGATCCGGCGCGCCGCCTCGGCGGCCTCGTCGGCCGTCATCACATAGGTGCCGCTCACCGGCAGGAGCGCCACGTCCACGCCGGCCACGGCGTCCATCTCCGGGATCACGTCGGTGTCGCCCGCGTGGTAGAGGCGCTCGCCGCGGACGTTCAGGTCGTAGCCCACGTAGCCCGCCTCGGGCGGGTGGAACACCTGGCCCTCGGCGTTGCGCTTCGAGGTGTTGTATGCCGCGATCGCGGCCACCCCCACCCCGCGCACCAGCTCGTCGTCGAGCAGCTCGCCCGGGGCGATCGAGATCACGCGGCCGGTTACCCGCTCGGCCACGGCCGCCGGCGCCACGAGCACCGTGCCCTTTTGCGTGAGGCGCTCGATGTCCTGCGGCGAGAAGTGGTCGTAGTGGCCATGTGTGACCAGGATCAAGTCCGCCTTCGGCGCGTCCGGAGAGACTCGGTATGGATCGATGTACACGTTGGCTCTCCCGGCACGTAGCCGAAAGCCTGAGTGGCCGATCCAATCGAGCGCCTCGAGGAGCATCGAATCGAGGATATTTGCGGAGTTCCCCCAGCAAGACAGGAGAGCGCATGAGCTATGAGACGTTGATCTGGGAGCAGGACGGGGGCGTCGGCCGACTCACCCTGAACCGCCCGGACTCGCTGAACGCATGGACGCCGCAGCTCGGGGCGGAGCTGAGGCAGGTCGTGGAGGGCGACGCCGCCGACGAGTCGGTGCGGGCGGTGCTCATCACTGGCGCCGGCCGCGGCTTCTCCTCGGGCGCCGACCTGCGCGCGGGCTTCGATCCCCACCCAGACGATGGCCGCCCCGACGTGCGCAAGGAGCTCCACGATCTCTACCACCCGGCCATCGGGGGCGTGCGCAAGCTCGAGAAGCCTGTCGTGGCTGCGGTCAATGGGCCGGCGGTGGGCATCGGCGCCTCGCTGGCGTTCGCGTGCGATCTCCTGCTGGCCGCCGAGTCCGCGTACTTCGGCCTCGCTTTCGTGAACATCGGGCTGATGCCCGACGGCGGCTCCACACTGTTCGTGCCCGCCGCCGTGGGCAAGGCGCGCGCGTTCCAGATGGCGATGCTCGGCGAGCGCGTGCCGGCGGCCCAGGCGCTCGACTGGGGCCTTGTGAACTACGTCTATCCCGACGGCCAGCTGATGGACGAGGCGAACACGCTGATCGCCCGGATGGCGGGCGGACCCACTCGGTCTTACGCGGCGTCTAAGAAGGCGCTGAACAATGTGCTCTACCCGCGGATGGAGGAGCAGCTGGCGCTCGAGGCCGACCTGCAGCACGAGATGGCGCGCACGGACGATTTCATCGAAGGCGTCTCGGCTTTCGTCGAAAAGCGGGAAGCACAGTTCGTTGGAAGGTGACGGGTCTCGGGTGTCGGGTCTCGGGGAAGACATTCCGGCGGCGCTCGAGGCGTTTGTCGAGCGCGCGTTGCCGGACCTGGACAACGTGCCGCGGCGGGTGCGCACCCAGCAGGTGGGCGAGATGTGGCTCAAGCCTGGGGCGCGGCCCAAGCGGTTCACCGCGGTGCAGGAGTACGCGACCGACCGGGTGGCGTTCGTCTGGCGGGCCAGCTTCAAGATCGCCGGCTTCGCGACGCTGCGAGTGGTGGACCGGTACCGCCGCGGCCAGGGCAGCCTCGAGTCACGCCTGTTCGGCTCGATCCCGCTCACGCGCGAGAAGGGCCCGGCCGTCTCCGAGGGCCAGGCCTTCCGCTACCTCGGCGAGCTGCCGTGGGTGCCCCAGGCGTTCCTCGCCAACCACGACATCGAGTTGCGCGAGCTGGACTCCCGGCACGTGGAGGCCGCCACCAAGGCGGGCGACACCCGGGTGGCGCTGACGCTCGAGCTGAACGACGACGGCGACATAGTCGGCGTATCCGCCGACGCCCGGCCCCGTCTCGAGGACAAAGGGAAGCCCACCCCCTGGTCCGGAACCTTCAGCGACTACGAAGAGCTGAGCGGCATCCGACTGCCGACAAAGGCCGAAGTGCGCTGGGACCTACCCGACGGTCCCTTCACCTACTGGAGTGGAGAAATCACAGGCCTGGACCCAATCCTGTGATCTGTGATCTGTGATCCGTGATCTGTAGCGGCATTTGCCACTAGCTGGACGGGCGCTTTGACAGGCAGAGCGCGTCGTTATGATTCCGCCCGCCTTGCCCGTCCCGAACCGTCGCAGCGCATTTGCAGTCGCGGTGGCGGGAGCCCTCGCGCTCCTGCTCATCGTCGCACCCGTGGCCTCGGCGAGCTTCATCGCGCCCGAGGACGGGGGCTCGCCGAACGCGAACGACATCCACACGCTGTTCACGATCGTCCTGATCGTTGGGGGCGTGATCTTCGTGCTGGTGGAGGGCCTGCTGATCACGGCGATCATCCGCTTCCGTAAGAGGCGCGGCGGACCCGAGCCCGCGATGGTTCACGGAAACACGCCGCTCGAGGTGGGCTGGACGATCGGGGCGGCCGTGATCGTGGCGGCGCTCGCGGCCGTCACGTTCGTGTTCCTGCCGCGTATCAAGAACCCGCCCAACTCGAGTGCAAACGGCCTGCAACAGCTGGCCGGCATCGAGTTCGCGTCGCTCAACCAGCCGAGGCCGCCGAACGGCAAGGCGCTGCACATCAACGTGGTCGGCCAGCAGTACATCTGGCGCTACGACTACATAACCGCCCAGCGGCTCACCGAGAACCGGCCGGTGTTCGCCTACTACTCGATGGTGGTGCCCACCAACACCACCGTCGTACTGCAGATCAACTCGGCGGACGTGGCGCACTCCTGGTGGATCCCGAGGCTCGGCGGAAAGGCCGACGCCATTCCGGGCCACAACAACTACACCTGGTTCAAGATCTCGAAGCCGGGCTTCTACCACGGGCAGTGCGCCGAGCTGTGTGGCAACAACCACGCCGACATGCACGCGCAGGTGCATGCGGTCACGCCGTCGCAGTTCGAGGCCTGGCTGAGCCAGCAGCGGTCGGAGATCCTGGCGGCGCAGACGGCGCTCGCCGCGCAGCGCAAGGCAGGCGAGGGCAGCTAGCAGCGGGAGAAACGGAGAGCACGTGTCGACACCCGA
>JBKPDA010000279.1:0-5760 GCA_046727635.1 Actinomycetota bacterium
GTGGCGAGGATCGACGCGTTCGTCGGCCCGACGCGCCGCAGTCCGGCGAAGAAGAGGCCGATCGCGCCGACAGTCGAGACCGCGGCGATGCACGCGAGCCAACCCCAACCCGCCAGCGTCACCTGGCCGGGCCGCAGCTGCCCCACGAGCGCTGTGCCCACCGTGAGCGACACGGCCGCGCCGCTGCAGACGATCGCCGACAAGAGGCGCGCCTGCACGCGCCCCGCGACGCCCTGGCTGACGAGGATGTACGTGCTGTAGACCACCGCCGCGCCGAGTCCGAGCGCCGCACCGAGCGGGTCCAAGGCGCCGGTCCCCGCTCCCGCCACCACGAGCACGAGGCCGCTGAGCGCCAGCGTCAGCGCCGCGAGTCGCCGGCGGCTCATGCGCTCGCGACCGAGCACCACGGCCGCCGTCGCCACTATCGCGGGGAACGTGTAGAGCAGAAGCGAGAGACGCGAGGCGTCGATGCGCTCGAGCGCCACGAAGTAGCAGCCGGCCTGCAGCGAGTAGCCGCAGGCGCCGAGCGCGAGCGCGATAGCGACATCGCGGCGGCCAAGCTGCCGCAGCTCGCGCGCGCCACCGGTGGCGAGGATGACGATCCAGAAGAGGGCCGCGGCAATAGCGAAACGCGCCGCGAGCAGCGTGCCCACGCTCACTCCCTCGCCGTAGGCGAGCTTGCCGAAGATTCCCATCGCGCCGAAGGCGGCGCCGGAGCCGACCGAGAGGACTGTGCCGGAGTTGCGCATGCGCACAGAGTGGCGCAATGAAGCTTCAGAAGCGATTCCGGTTTCTTGACATAAAGCATTAGAGTTCCTACACGATGCTGGACCTGCATCGGCTGAGGTTGCTACGCGAGCTGAGCGAGCGCGGGACGATCGCGGCCGTCGCCGACGCGCTGCAGTTCACGCCGTCGGCGGTCTCGCAGCAGCTGGCCACGCTCGAGCGCGAGATCGGCGTGCCACTGCTCGAGCGCTTCGGCCGCGGAGTGCGCCTGACCGACCCGGCGCTCCTGCTGGTGAACCACGCCGACGCGCTCCTGGAGCGCGCGGCCCTCGCCGAGGCGGATCTGGCGGCCGCCTCGGGCGTGGTCACCGGCCGCGGCCGCATCGCGGGGTTTCAGTCGGTGATGCTCCGGCTGGCGATCCCGGCTATGGAGGCGCTGGCTCGCGACGCGCCTCACCTGCGCTGCGAGCTGGTCGAGGCCGAGCCGGAGGAGAGCATCCCCGCGCTGGCGGTGGGAGACGTGGACCTCGTGCTCGGCGACGAGTGGCAGCATCAGCCGCGCCTGCTGCCCACCACGCTGGAGCGACACGAGCTGCTGCGAGACGTGGTGAACGTGGTCCTGCCGGCGCGCCACCCAGCGGTGCGTCGTCACCCGGACGCCGTTCCACTGGCCGAGCTCGCCGGCGAGGCCTGGGCGACGGGTCACCCCGGCATGGGCTGGGAGGAGATCACGCAGCGAGCGTGCCGGGAGCTCGGCGGCTTCGACCCCGACATCCGCCACCGGGCCAACGACGCGACCATCAGCCTCGGGTTGATCGCCCGCGGGCTGGCCGTCGCGCTGCTGCCCGATCTGCCCCTGCCGCCTCGCTACCCCGGGATAGCCGTGCGGTCGATCGCCGAGGGCCCGATCGATCGGGCGATCTTTGCCGTTACGCGCAGGGCGGACGCCGCGCGCCCGTCCACGCAGGCGCTCCTCGGGGCGATACGAGAGGCCGTCGCGGCGCTCACTCCTCGGGGATCCCAGGAGGGCCGATGATCTCGATGCCGTAGCTCGCGGCCACCTGGACGATGGCCTCCATGGCCTCCGGGCTGGGCGGCTCGCTGGGAGGCGGAATCTCGAGCCGTGCCGCCGGCTCACCGAGCGTGCGAATGAAGCCTTCGAACCCGCCGGGCTCGGCCACTAGCAGGAAGCGGGCCTGGTCGGTACTGACGATGAAGGTATGTGGGATGTCCTGCGGTCCGTAGACGAACGACCCCCCGGGAGCCACGATCACGTCCCCGCCGACCCAGAAGGTCAGCTCGCCCTCGATGACGTAGAACCACTCGTCCTCGCGGCGGTGGACGTGAAGCGGCGAGCCGGAGCCGCGCGGCGCCAGGTTCTCGGTCACTCCCACCCGCCCGCCGGTTCCCTCCGCGGTCGACTTGATGGTGGTCAGCCCGCCGAAGAACCAGAAGGCCTGGCCCTCTCCGGGCGCGAGGCTGATCGGGGACGTGGCCTGGGTTGGGTCGGTCATCGCTGTCTCCTCGCTGGTGGTGATGAACCCTTGCGCAGAGCCTCCCCGCTCGCGATCGTTGGGTCCATCCCCGGCGTCGGGGATCTTTCGCGCATCCGACGCCGTCGAGCGCGGATAATCAGCCCATGGCCTCGCAGCAGTGGTCGGTCCCCCGGCTCCAAGAAGAGGTCGAGCTGCTGGCGGGGCGCGGGCTGCCCCGCGACGAGTTCTTCGCCGAGCTGGCGCCGCGCCTGCGGCGCGTGGTCGACAACGACGCGACCTGCTGGCACACGCTCGACCCGCAGACCCGGCTGCTGACCAGCGACGCGCCGGCAGAGCTGATCGAGCACGGGATCTACACACCTCATACCGCGCCCGCCGCCGGCGAGCTGATCGTGCGCAGCGAGTACCTCGTGCCAGACGTCAACACGTTCGCCGGCCTGGCGGCCAAGCGCGTGCCGGTGGGCATCCTCGATCACACCACGCGCGGCCAGCCCGAGCGCAGCGCCCGGTACCGGGATCTGCTTGCGCCATCGGGCATCCCACATGAGCTGCGGGCGGCGTTCGTAATCCGGGGTCGCGTCTGGGGTGCCGTCCACGTCGCCCGCCGGGAGCAGAGCGGGGCGTTCAGCCAGCAGGACGCCGACGCCCTGGCGCGGGTGGCTGGAGCGATCGCCCACGGCATCCGCGCGTCGCTGCGCTTCGATGCCGCGCGGCGTGTGACCGGCAGCGAGGCGCCGGGGTTGGTAGTCGTCGCCTCCGACAACACAGTCGACCTCATTACCCTGCCGGCCCACGAGCTCCTCGAGGCAATCCGCGGTGATGCGCTCGGCCGCGGCGAGGCGTCGCTCCCAGCGCCCGTGGTCGCGCTCGCGTCGTTCGTTCGCAGCCAAGAAGCTCGCGGCGCGACAGGCTCCAACGTGGTCACCGTGCCCAGCGCTCTCGGCTGGCTCACGCTGCACGCCTCGCTGCCCGGGACGGCCGCCGATGGCCGCGTGGCCATCGTGATCGAGCGCGCGTCCGGCCCCCAGTCGGCCACCGTGCGCCTGGAAGCCCACGGCGCCACCGCGCGCGAACGCGAGGTCGCGACGCTCCTGGCCCGCGGGCTGAGCAACCCCGAGATCGCCGAGACGCTCGTGCTGTCGCCCCACACGGTCCAGGACCACATCAAGAGCCTCTTCGAGAAGCTCGGGGTCGCTTCACGCCAAGAGCTCGTCGCGCGCGTGTTCCTCGATGAGTACCTTCCGGACGTGGTCCAGCGCACACCCCTCACGTCGAAAGGGCGGTTCGATCGTGTCTGACAACGTGGAGACGGCACGGCGCGGTTTCGAGGCGCTCCTCCGCGGCGACATGGACGCCATAACCGAGCTGCTCGACCCCGAGGTGAAGTGGCACGGCGGCGATCCGTCGGCGCCCGGCGCCTGTCGCAACCGCGATCAGGCGCTTACATTCATCCGGCAATCGGAGGTCATCCGCAGCGGCCGATTCGAGCTCGTCGACGTCGTTGGCGCGGGCGACAAGGTCGTCGTGATCATGCGGCCGCCGTCCGGGGAGGGGGAACCCGCCCCGCCCGTCGCGAACGTCACGACGTTCAGGGACGGCAAGGTCGTGGAGATGGTGCACTACGCGGACGCGGACGAGGCGCTCGCGGCGGCGCGCGGCTGATTCAGGCGGGAGTTGGGACGGCCGAAGTGCCGCGAGGGCCAGTCAGGTCGACAATGCGATGGGCGCGTAAACGCATTGCCCGGGGTACCCCATCTGAGGTATAGCTATCGGCACCGCCGCTGAGACCTATGAGGGCTCCGTGGCGCCTCCCAGCTCCGTTGGGAGTTGGGGTACCCACCAACCGGAGCGGCCGGGATCTGTCTCGGCCCTCCGGGCGGCTGGGTTGTTTCTTTAAATGCGCCGGTGGTGCGACCCGGCGAGGGGACGACCCCGACCCGACGCCCTGAGAGTGCGATGGAGACCGCGGGCGAGAATCGGCGTGACGAGGCCGGTGTAATCCGCGACTCCACGGGCCGCAGTAGTGTGCCGCCGGTGAGCAGGCACGTGCTGATCCTCGGGGCCGGGTTCGGCGGGTTGGAACTCGCGACCCGGCTCTCGGAGACGATCGCGGACGCGGTTCACGTCACGCTGATCGATCGCAACGACTCGTTCTACTTCGGCTTCTCCAAGCTCGAGGTGATGCTCGGCCGCCAGTCGGCCGACGACATCCGGCTCCACTACCGCGACTTCGAGAAGGACGGCGTCGAGTTCCGCCAGGAGACGGTGACGGGCGTCGACCCGGACGCGCGTCACGTCACCACCGACGCCGGCTCCTACGACGCCGACTTCGTCGTCGTGGCACTCGGCGCCGACTACGACTTCGCCGCCACGCCGGGCTTCGTGCAGGGCGGTCACGAGTACTACTCGCTCGCCGGCGCCGAGCGGCTGCGCGACGCGCTCGCCGACTTCAAGGGCGGCAAGGTGCTCGTCTCGGTCCTCGGGCAGCCGTTCCAGGGCCCGCCGGCCCCGTTCGAGCGTTCCTTCCAGCTGCACGAGCACTTCACGAAGCAGGGCATCCGGGACTCGGTGGAGATGGCGACGACATTCCCGATGGCGCGCCCGGTCCCTGTGACCGGTGAGGTCGCGCAGATGTTCCGCGACGGGCTTGCCACGCGCAACGTCAAGGAGCTGCCCGAGCATCTCGTCACCGGGATCGACCCGGCGACCCGCACCGCACAGCTCGCGAGCGGCGAGACGCTGCCCTACGACCTCTTCGTCGGCATCCCGATCCACCGGGCGCCTGCCGCGCTCGCGGACACGGGCCTCGTGGTCAACAACTGGGTGCCCGTCGACCAGTCCAACCTCAGGACCCCGTTCCCCGGCGTCTATGCGCTCGGCGACGTCTGTACGGGCCCGCGGACCGTTCCCAAGGCCGGGATCTTCGCCGAGGCGGCCGCGCGCGTCGTCGCCGACGACATCGCCGCCGCGATCACCGGCGCCGAGCCGCCCGCGCCGTACGAGGGCTCGGGCGTCTGTTACGCCGAGTTCGGCGACGGGCTCGTCAGCAAGGTCGACGTCAACTTCCTGCGCAGCCCGGCCCCGGTGGCCGAGCGCAACGAGCCGTCGCTCGAGTACGCCGCCGAGAAGGCGCAGTTCGGCGCGACGCGCCGCGCGCGCTGGTTCGGGGCGCGGGGCTAGAGCGACGCGAGCAGCGCCTCGCCGTTCGGCACCCCCCACCCCGTGACGGCGTCGAAGCCGACGGTCGCGCGATAGCCGACGCCGGGGTCCGGGGAGGTGTTGTTGCCGTGGGTGATGTCGCTGCAGACCGAGGCCCCGCGCGGGCGGCCGTTCGCCGCATCCTGGTAGAGCAGGGGCGCGAGGAAGGCGGCGCGGCGACCCGCCGGCGCGGCCTGCGCGACGCGCGCGATCAGCGCGGCCCACAGCGGCGCCGAGGCGCTCGTGCCGCCGCCGGGCATCGGCCTGCCGAGCAGGAGCATGTCGTAGAGCGGCGGGCCGGCCAGCGCGGCGACGTCGGGCACGACGCGCCCCTCGATGC
>JBKPDA010000280.1:0-16194 GCA_046727635.1 Actinomycetota bacterium
GGCATCAGGAACGACAGCGTGCGCAGCGCCGGGCGCACCCAGTCTTCGTCGCTGACCACGGCTACGCGATCGAAGGAGCTCGCGTGCCGCGCGCGGAAGCCGGTGTCGGCCTTGATGGCATCGTCGTCGACCTCGCGCGTCTCGGGACCGAGCACGTAAAGCAGGCGCACCTTGCGCCCTTCGGCGATCTCCCGGCGAAGCACCGGCTCGACGGTGTCCTCCCAGTCATCGTCCTCGACATCACCGACCGCCTCGAAGCCGAGAGCCCCGACCGGCATGTCCGTCAACTGTCGCAGCATGGGCACCGCCCTCCAATCCGTCGTCAAATGCCGATGCTCGACTCCGCGCGCCCTGCAGTCCTCGTCCAAAAGGGGTGATGTGGGCCGCGTGGCCGGTGCTCGGCCGCCGGCACGCTCTCCATCCCCGGCCGCTTGTTGGGCGGGTGCGACTCGTACCACTCGACGTAGCGGGTGGCCAGCGGCGCCGCGCTGAGTCCATGGGCAAAGACGGAGAGGCCGACCGTCGCGTAGATGGCGAGCAGGATCGCGTTCTCCTGCGGCAGCCGCGACTCCTCCACGACGATGACCGCGAACACGATCGAAGCGAGCCCGCGGGGGCCGAACCAACCGAGGAAGGCGACCGTGGGAGCACGCGCTCGGCTGCCGAGCATCGCGATGGCCACCGGCAGCATCCGGACGACGGTGAGGCTGAGCACCGCATACGCGACCACTTGCCAGCTCAGGTGCGGCAGCGCCGGCCCGAGCAGGACGGCGCCGAACACCACGAAGGTGATTCCGTCGAGCACGTTGCCGACCTCCTCGCTCAGTAGCGCCGCCTCCTCCGACTCCCGGCTGACGATGCCGCCGAAGATCCCTCCGGCGACGAATGCGGCGATGAAGCCGGATCCGCCCAGCGGCGCCGCGAGGCCGTAGGCGAGCGCGGCGGCCGCGACGGGGATCACCTGCAGCCACGGCCCCGTGATCAGCCGGCTGCGGTCGCCGAAGGCGACGATGACCGCGGCGAGGACCCCCGCTCCCACGCCGCCGACGATCCCGTAGCCGATCTCCTCGACGACGATGGTGAGCGCGTGGTGGCCGCTCACCACCTTCGATTCGACTTCCGCAGAAGCAAGGACGATCAACAGCAGCGGCACGCATATGCCGTCGTTGAGCCCGCTCTCGACGTTCAGTCCCTGGCGGATGCGGGACGGGAGCCGAGGCTCCGTCACCACCGCCTGCCCCAGCGCGGCGTCGGTCGGCGCGAGCACCACCGCGAGCACGAGCGCCTCTTCGATCGTGAACGCTCCGAACAGCGCACCCGCGAGCAGCGCTCCGAGGGCGATGGTGAGCGGCAGGCCGATCCCGAGCAGCCGGAGCGGGACCGCGTACTCACGGCGCAGCGCCGAAAGCTTGATCCGGGAAGCGTCCGAGAACAGCACTACCGCCAGGGTCGCCTCCGCCAGCGTCCTGACGGGAGCGCCCGTTGGCGACGGGGTGAGCCCGTCGAAGACCTCCCGGCCCACCAGCACTCCGATCAGCACGAACACCATCGCGGCGGTGACCGGCGTGCCGCTCAGGAGGCGTGAGACCGCCGCGACGGCAAGCACCGCGAGGGCCAGCCAGAAGAGCGCCCAGGCCACGAAGCGATCCTGAGCCGTGCACGGGAGACCGACATCACCGCATCGGGGTGATCTGCGAGCTTCGCCGGGCCAAACCTGGCGCGCGGGCACCCACGAGCGTAAGCTGGGGCCGGTTCTATGGACCTCGCGGTGTTCGTGGCCTCGGCGCAGTCGCACGTGCACCAGGACCGGATAGCGAACACGCTGTCCACGCTCCAGGAGCACGCCGTCAACGGCGTGCTCGCGGGCACCGAGTCGGCACGTGATCTCCTGGCGCAGTTTCCGGGCGCGGCCGTGCACATCCGGGGTCTCGCCGACGCCGCTTTCGTCGCCGGCATGCACGCCGGCTTCCGGCTCGACCTCGCCCTCTCGATCCTGGGATTGGTCGTCGCGTTCCTCTTCGTCGGCGGCCGACCGCGGTGGCAGCCGCGCGAGGTGAAATCGGCGGACCGGGCGGTGGAGACAGGCTCTTTTTCGCCGCCCGGTCGCTAGCCTTAGTGGTCCGCCAAGGCTCGTTCGGCTACATAGGTTCCCCGACCCGCCTTGGCCCCGGCGGGCCCGGGCAACCGGGCCCGCTCACTTAAGCGCGGCACGCTAGCGAATTGCACAGCGGAGGCGCGTCCTGGCGCATTCAGCGTGGGGACAGCGCATCACTCGTCTGGTGTGGGGGTACGGGGCGTCCGAACAGGACGCCGCGGTAAGCAAACGGCTGCTCATTGAGGGCCCGGTAGAAGCGGGCTGCGAGCTCGCGGGTGAAGCTGCCGCCGTGCATCGGGTGAATCCAGGCGGGGTCGAGCTCCTCGATCCGCCGGGCCGCCTGCCGCACGGGCTGCTCGTGGGCGAAGATGCCGATTGCCCGGTACGTCTCGAGCATCGCTGCTGTGAGGTCCTCCCTGATCACGGCCGGCTGATCGCCGGGCTGGATGAAGAGGTCGGCGGGAAAGAGGCTCCCGGTCGCTTCCTCGTAAACCATCATCGAGTCCCAGTGGTGGACGTGTGGGGTCTCGAGGAAGCGGAGCGTGTGCCGGCCGAGCTCCAGCAGATCGCCGTCGCGCATTCCCTTGACCGGGCCGGCGTAGTCCCAGTGGGCGATGTTGCCGGCCGCGCTCCAGTCGCTGCCGACGAGCACCGACTTCGGCGCCTCGGTGAGGAAGCGACCCATGCCGCCGCACTCGTCCGACTCGAAGTGACACAGGACGACGTAGGCGAGCCGGCCTGGATCGAGCACTTGCGCGACGGCGTCGCGCACCGCCTCGTAGGACTCGTAGAAGCCCGTGTGCACGAGCGTGGGCAGTTCGTCGTCGATCAGGAACTGGTTGAAGCCGACCGGGTATTGGCCCGGGGGCAGGCTGCAGATGCGGTAGATCCCGTCGACGATCTCATCGACCTGGGCCATCGTTCCTCCCTTCATTGGCGTACACCCCTGTATCGTGAACCTGCTGGGTACCTCTGTCAAGATCGCGTAACAGACCTGTACGCTAAAAGCGATGGCCAGGAAGTACGAGCTCAAGCGCCGCGCCGAGCGCAAGGCTGAGACCCGCAAGAGGATCGTGGAGGCCGCTGTGGAGCTGCACGGAAGCCTCGGCCCAGCCCGCACAAGCGTCGCCGCGATCGCGCAGCTGGCCGGCGTCGAGCGCCCGACCATCTATCGCCACTTCCCGACCGAGGCCGAGCTCTTTCGCGCCTGCTCTAGCCACCACTGGGAGGCCGACCCTCCGCCCGACCCCGAGCCGTGGCGCCAGATCGCCGACCCGGACCAGCGCCTGCGCGTAGGCCTCGAGGCGATGTACGCCTACTACGAGCGGAATGAGCTGAGGCTCTGGAACATCCTCCGCGACGCCGAGGACAGCCTCATCGTCCGGCAATTCGCCGCCCACCGAGTCGCGCATCGCGAGCGCGTTCAGGACGTGCTGTGCTCGGGGTGGGGCGCGCGCGGCCGGCGCGCGACGCGACTGCGCGCGACCGTCGGCCACGCACTCGACTACTTCGCTTGGCGTTCGCTGCGCCGGCAAGGTCTCGGCAGCGCCGAGGCCGCCGACCTCATGACGACGCTCGTCAGGTGCGCGGCTGTCACACATCCTCGTTCCCAGCCGTCATAGGGGTGACGACGCGAACAAGGAGGACCTCCTATGACAACCGAGACTCGCACGATCCAACAGGACACCGAGAGCGACATCGCCGCCTGGACGGTCGGAAGTGGGATTGTGCTTATGCAGGCGTGCGCGTTGTTCCCCGGCCTGCTGCCGTGCCTCCTGCTCCTCTTGCCTCTTGCGCTGCCGATAATCGCGATCGGCGTGGTGGCGGGGCTGATCGCGCTGCCGATCGCGCTTGTGCGGCTCGCCGTTCGAGCCGTACGGCGACCCGCTCTCTCGCCGGCCGCGGCTACAGGGCCCGGGTGGTCTGCCCGACCTCGATCAGATGACCGTCTGGGTCGCGGAGGTAGCAGCGGATCTCACTTCCGCGGTCCTGCGGCGGAGTGAGGAACTCGGCACCGCGCGCGCTCCAGTCCCTGTAGATCGCCTCGATGTCCGCCACCCGGATGTTGAGGAAGGCGCTGACCCGGTCCAGGTCGCGAGGGGTCTCGAGTGTGACCGTGGGCTTGTCCTCGGTGGGCCCACCACCGACGTTGATGATCACCCAGCCGTTCGCCAGCGCGACTATCGTCGGCTCGCCCTCCAGCACGGTCTCGCCGCCCAGCACATCCGTGTAGAAGCGGCGCGAGCGCTCAACGTCGCCGGACACGATGAAGTGGGTCAGCGCGATTCCCTCGGTGGGTATTGGCAAGTTCGTCATTTGGAGCCTCCTCGTCTCATTGGTCGCCGGCCCTCCCTCGCGGCCGCGGCGCGTCGATGAACGACGCGTCGTCGCCGACCGGGACGGAGCTCTGGATGCGTGGCAGGTGCTCGCCGAAGAAGAGCGTGGCGGACAGCTCGCCGCGAGTGCGGGCGCCGGTCTTGTCGAAGATCGATTTCAGGTGGTCGTTGAGGGTGTGGGGAGAGATCTCGAGTCGCTGCGCCGCTTGGGCCGTGGTGGCTCCGCGAAGCACGAGCTGAGCCACCTCCTGCTCGCGCGGGGAGAGGCCATACGCCTTGAGCAGGAGCGGCGCAACCAGGGTGGGATGAGCCCGCTGGATGAAAACCACGACGTCACCCGACCGCTGGGATCCCAGCAGCCCGCCGTGCAGCACCAGCCAGCTGCCCGCGGGGGTCTTCACGGCCGAGCTCGGCAGCGCCGCCGCCCCGCCGGCGGCTATCGCCGTTCGGGTCGCGCTGGCCACCGCATGCATGGCGGGCGAGCCCAGGCCCGCCTCGGCCGTGGTTCCGGAGAGCTCCGCCAGCAACGGCTCGGCCGACGACGAGGCGCGGATCTGTCCGCCGCCGGCGTCGAGCTCGACCACGCCCGGAGCGTCGGAGAGCCCCGCGGGCGCCACGCACGCCTCCACTATCAGCCCGCGGCGCACCGCGCGCGCAAACAGGGGCGAAGCCCGGGCGAGCAGCTCCACCTCGCTGTCATCGAACTCGGGCTGACCGGCACGACGGACCACGATCAGGGCTCCCCAGGTCGCGCCGTCGGCGACGAAGGCACTTCGCAACTCGGGTCCCACCCCGTTCGGCTCCAGCAGCTCGCGGAAGCGCCGGCTGCGCTCCGGATGCCCGCCGGTCGCCTCATGCAGTGAGGCCGCCTTGCGCGGCGCGCGCGCGAGGTCCGCGAACTTGTTCAGGTCCTCGACCGCGTACTCGTTGTGGGCGAGCACCGGGAAGCGATCCGGGATGTCCTGGAGGCGATGCTGGGTGATCAGATCCGATCCCGGGTCGAGTGTGTGCCAGCACGCGCCATCGAACGGGATCACCCGCTTCAATCGCGCCGCGGCCTCGTCGAAGAACTCCGCTCGGGCCGGAGCTCGTAGCGCGAGACGCTCGAGATCATCGAGCAACCGTTCCGGCGCCCAAGTGGCCACGATCGGGTCAGCGTACCCCAAGAATTCGGGATGGTCTCTATGGCGAAAGCGCTCGAAGATCGCCTCGCAAACCGACCTAGGAGCACAGCGATGGAACTGATGGTGCGGGAACTGACGGTGCGCGAGGCGACCCCGGCGGACGCCGACAATTGCGGGCGGATCTTCTACGACGCCTTCGAGTCGATCGCGACCCGCCACAACTTCCCGGTCGAGCCAGGCTCCCCCGAGTTCACCCGCTTCAAGATCGGCGAGCTGCTCGCGACCGACGGGATTGCCGGCGTCGTGGCGGAGCGCGACGGAGAGGTAGTTGGAAGCGCGTTCGTGGACGAGCGCGGGGCGATCGCCGGAATCGGCCCGGTGACGGTGGACGCGGCGGCTCAGAACGAGGGCGTGGGCAGGACGCTGATGGAGGCCGTGCTGCGGCGCGAGCGCGAGCGTGGCGCGGCGGGTGTCAGGCTCGTTCAGACCGCGTACCACTACCGCTCGCTGGCGCTGTACGCGAAGCTCGGCTTCGCCGTCCGCGAGCCGCTGTCGGTCCTTCAGGGAACGCCGCCGGCGGTCAACGTCCCTGGCCTGGGAGTCCGCCCCGCCCGAGAGCAGGACCTCGCGACCTGCGCCGAGCTGTGCACGCGCATCCACGGCCACGACCGCGCCGGCGAGCTGCGCGATGCGATTGCCGCCGGCACGGCCGTGGTGGTGGAGCGCCCCGAACACGTGTCGGGATATGCCACCGGCTTCGGGTACGGCTGGCATGCGGTCGCCGAGACCAACGAGGACCTGTTCGCGCTGCTCGGCTCTGCAGACGCGTTCATCGGCCTCGGCATCCTCGTGCCCTCGCGCAACAGCGAGCTGCTCCGCTGGTGCCTCGCCCACGGGCTGAAGCTCGTCCAGCAATCGACGCTGATGACCATCGGTCTCTACAACGAGCCCGCCGGCGCTTGGCTCCCGTCGATCGCGTACTGAGTCGCCCCCAGCCGGAGCTCAGCTCGCGACGCCTGACGCCGCCGGTTCGGCCTCGGGCGCCGGCGTCTCCGCGGGCGGCGCCTGCTCGGGCGCCGGCGCCGGCGCCGGCGCTAGCCGGGCAGTGACCACGTAGGAGACGACGACAGCGACGATCACCACCGGCATCACCGCGAGCCCGTCCGCTCCGAGCAACAGTGTGGCCAGCAGGACCGACGTGAACGGCAGCTTCAGCATGGCCGTGGCCATGGCTCCGATGCCCATGGCTACGGCCGTGACGAGCACGAGCCCGGGGAGGTGAGAGAACGCTATGCCGCCCGCAGCGCCGATGAACATCGACGGGAAGACGGGCCCGCCGCGGAAGCTGCTCAGTGACACGCCGTACGCGAGTGACTTGCACGCGATGAGCAGCAGCATCGCGCCGAGCGAGTAGGCGCCGGCCGTGCTGATCAGTGGGCCCATCTGGTTCTGGCCCGAGAACAGGACATCCGACGTGGGGTGGTCGGTGGTTTGTGCGAAGAGGATGGCCAGGCCGGCCACCACGAGCCCGGCGACGGGAGTAAGCAGCAGGAGCCGCCGTTCGACATACGGCCGCAGGAACAGTCCGAGCCAGCGAATGCCGGCCCCCAGCAGCGCCGCAGTGAGGCCGAGCAGGAGCGCCCAGCCGAACTCGGCGATCGTGGGCTGTCCGACGTGCGGGAGGGAGGGCAGCGTGAGCGAGAACGTGCCGACCCCGGTCCACGAGTCCAGCCCGATGAAGATGAGCGATCCCACGCCGGCGGCCAGCAGCCCCGGCAGTAGCACCACCCCGAGCATCGCCCCGCTCAGGCCGGCGGCCTCCATGAGCAGGAAGGCGCCCAGCAGGGGAGAGCCCAGCAGCGTGCTGATGGCCGCAAAGCTGCCCGCCGCCGCCACGACCGCCTGCGCGGTGCGTGGTGCGTCGGACTTGATCAGGCGCACCGCGCAGATCGCGAGCCCGCCTCCGAGGGCGATCAGCGGCGCCTCGGGGCCGAGCACGGCGCCCCCCGCCAGCGTGGCCAGCGCCGCGAGCGCGATGCCGGGCAGGGTCACGGGGGTCGGCGGGTCACCCGTGTGGAACCCGTCGGCCGGCGAATGGCCGCCGCGTCCGGGCAGGTAGCGAATCGCAAACCCGACGATCAGTCCGGCGACGAGCAACGGCGGGAGCGGCCACCAGGCGGGCGGACTGTCGAAGCCGAGGCTCTTGGGCAGGTCGGTGAATATCTCGGTCTGGAGCTTGTCGACGAGCCAAAGGAAGCCCCATGAGGCGGCCGAGATCGGCACCCCGATGAGCGCCGCCAGCACCAGCAGCCCGACGTACCGGCGGCTCCTGAGCAGCTCAGCCGGATCCGGAGTATCCGCCATGCCCTACCGGCCGGCGGCCACCGCGGGCTCGGGCACCGCGTCCTCGCCCCAATCGATGCGCGGGGTGTCGGAGCGGTCGAGCCCCTGAGGCCCGCGACCCTCCGAGAAGTAGTCCCAGCCCCACTCCACGAACGCGTCGATGCGGTTGCGGACGCCGGTCATGAGCATCGCGTGCACCCCCAACCAGGCGGAGAACGCCACCACACCATGCAGCTCGTGGCGATGCGCTCCCACCTCGGCGACGGCCGACCCGCGCCCGATCATCGCCATGATGCCCTTGTCCTTGTAGTGGAAGGGCTTGCGCGACTTGCCGGCGAAGTCGGCCAGGATGTTCGACGCCGCCCACGTCCCGCTCTGGGCGGCGACGGAGCCCAGCTGCGGGTACGCCGAGCCGTCGGGGCTCGGGATGTTGGCCACGTCGCCCACGGCGTACACGCCCGGCATGCCGTCGACCGTCAGGTCGTGCTCCACGTCGATCCGCCCGCCGCGCCCCTGCGGCAGGCCCGAGGCGGTCGCCAGCGGCGGCGCCTTGATGCCGCCACCCCAGATCACGCAGCGGGTTCTGATCGTCGTCCCGTCCGCAAGCGTGACGTGTCCGGGCCCGATCTCCGTAACGGCGGTTCCAAGGTGCAGGCGGACGCCCTTGCGCTGGAGCACCTTCGCCACGTAGTCGTGCGCCTTGTCCGAGAACGGCCCGAGCAGCGTGTGGCCGAGGTCGACGATGTGCACCTGCGCCGCGGTGACGGCCAGGTCGCGGTATTCGACCGCCATCGTCTCCTGGATCATGTCCGCGATGGCGCCGGCGGTCTCGACGCCCGTGGGGCCGCCGCCGACGATCACGAAGTTGAGTGCGCCCTGCTCGATGAGCTCGGGATTGCGGTCCGCATCCTCGAACAGCGCAAGGATCCGCGCGCGCACTGCGGTGGCGTGGTCGAGCAGGTAGAGCGGCAGGGCATGGTCCTCCGCCCCCTTGGTGCCGAAGTAGTTCGGTTGGGACCCGGCCGCCAGCACGAGCGCGTCGCCCGACCAGCTCTCCCCGTCGCTCGTCTCGACCGTTCTCGTGGCCGGATCGATCGCTCCGACCTCGGCGAGCTTCACGTCGACGTTCGGATGGTCGTGGAACAGCTTCCGCAGCGAGTAGGAGATGTCCGCGGACGACAGCTGGCAGGTGGCCACCTGATACAGCAGCGGCTGGAACTGGTGGTAGTTGTTGCGGTCGATCAGGGTGACTCGCAGCTCGTCGTCCTCATCGATGAGCTTCCGGACGCAGCCAACGCCGGCGAAGCCGCCGCCTACGACGATCACGTGGCTCATGCGTGCACCGCCGCGGTCGAGGTAGCTCCGAGCCGCTCCTTCAGGTGGTCCCCGACGCGGACCGCGTTGGCCATCGCGGTGAGCGCCGGGTTCACCGCGCTGATGCTCGGGAAGAAGCTCGTGTCGACCACGTAGAGGTTGTCGAGCTCATGGGCCCGGCAGTCCACGTCGAGCACCGACAACGCCGGGTCGCGGCCGAAGCGCACGGTGCCAGCCTGGTGGGCGCAGCCCGCGACGGGGATGTCATTCTTGAGGTAGGCGTTCCGCGGCACGAGATGGTGCTCGTGCATCCCGACCTTGCCCAGCAACGACTTCAGCTTGCTGAAGAGGTGCTGCTTCGCGAGGTCGTTGGTCGGCGTGTAGCTCAGCTGGATGTTGCCGTCGCTCGCCAGCGTGACACGGTTCTCCGGCAGCGGCAGGTCCTCCGTCGATAGCCAGAAGTCGACGGCGTGGCGGGCCACGTCCTTCAGCGTGCGGGTCGGTGCCAGCAGCGTCTCCAGGGGCTTCTCGCCGCGGAACATCGGCGCCTGCGACTTGCCGACCATCTGGATGTTCCCCATCGGGTACTCGAAGTCGTCGCTGCCGAAGTAGAAGTCGTTCAGCCCCAGGGTCTTCTGGAACACGGTCGGGTTGTCTTCCTTCGACAGCGCGAGCACGGCCACGCTGGCGTGGAACATGTAGTTGCGCCCCACCTGGTCTGACCCGTTGGCCAGGCCGTTCGGGTGCCGTTCGTTGGCCGAGGCGAGCAACAGCTTGGCCGAGTTCGCCGCTCCGCAGGAGACGACGACGATGTCGGCCGCGAAGGTCTGGCGCTCGCCGTCGCGATCCACCGCCACCTCCGTGACAGCCGTGCCCGCCGGATTGGTCTCGAGCCGCACCACGTGAGCGTTCGTCAGGAGCGTGACGTTGTCGTGCTCGAGCGCCGGGCGCACGCCGAGCATCTCCGAATCCGACTTGGCCTGCACGAGGCACGGGAAGCCGTCGCAGTCCGGGCAGCGCACGCAGCGGCTGAACGGCATGAAGCCCTCGTCGAGCCTGATCCCGCAGGGTGCGTGGAAGGGGTGGTGTCCGGCCTTCGCGAGGTCGTCGGACAACTGCTGGATGCGCGGCTCGTGCGAAACGGGCGGGTACGGGTATTCCTTGCTGGCAGGCGGGTCCGTGGGATCCTCGCCGTGCTTTCCGTGCACCTCGTAGAGCTGCTCCGCCTCCGAGTAGTAGGGCTCCATGTCCTCGTACGCGATGGGCCACGCCGGCGAGATGCCGTCGTGGTGGCGCAGCTCGCCGAAGTCCTCCCTGCGCATGCGATAGAGCGCTGCGCCGTAGAGCTTCGTGGCGCCGCCCACGAAGTAGTGGACCTGCGGCTGGAACTGCTTCCCGACGCCGTCGTACCAGGTGTCGGACGACACGTAGCGGTTGTCGACGAACACGGCCTCCGACTGCCAGTTCTGCGGCTCGCGTGGAAGCCAGTCGCCCCGCTCGAGCAGCAGGATCCGCTTGCCGGTCGGGGCCAGGTGCCGGGCCAGCGTGCCGCCGCCCGCGCCGGTGCCGATCACGATCACGTCGTAGTGGTCCATCACTGGAACTCCTCCAGTCGCTCGGCCAGGATGATGCGAGCCGCTGCCTCGAGTAGCGCGAGGTGCGAGAAGGCCTGCGGGAAGTTGCCGAGGTGGCGACCGGTGCCGGCGTCGAACTCCTCGGCGTACAGCCCGAGCGGCGAGGCCACACGCAGCAGGCGCTCCATCATGTCGCGAGCGCGCTGCATCTCACCGATCGTCGCGAGGCCCGAGACCAGCCAGAACGAGCAGATCAGGAACGAGCCCTCCTTGCCCGACATGCCGTCGTCGGTCTCGTCCGTGCGGTAGCGCAGCACGTAACCGTGGTCGGTGAGCTCGTCGGCGATCGCGAGGACGCTCGCTCGCAGCCGCTTGTCATTTGGCGGCAGCAACCCGAAGTTCGCGGCCAGCAGCGTCGAGGCGTCCAGCGCATCGGTGTCGTAGTGCTGGCGCAACACGCCGCGGGAGTCCGTGCCGTGCTCGAGGATGTCCGCCTTGATCTCCTCGGCGGCCGTGCCCCAGGACTCGTGGAGGCCCGGGTCGCCGCGGATCTCCGCCAGCTTGGCTGCGCGGTCGAGGGCCACCCAGCACATCAGCTTCGACGACACGTAGTGCTGCGGCTTTCCGCGCGCCTCCCAGATGCCCTGGTCTGGGCTGCGCCACACCGCCTCGGCACACGCGGCCTGAGACTTCACGATCGGCCAGAGCCGGCGCGGCAGGCGCTGGCTGCGCCGAGTGTGCATGAGGATCGAGTCGAGCACCGCCCCGTAGACGTCGTTCTGGCGCTGGTCGTAGGCGGCGTTGCCCACGCGCACCGGGCTGGCCCCGGCATAGCCCGACAGCTCCTCCACGAACCACTCGGTGAGGTCGCGCCTGCCGTCGATCCCGTACATGATCTGAAGCGCGCCATCGTCGTTCGGCTCGAGGTCGGCGACGAACTGCATGAACTCGTCGGCCTCCCAGTCGAGGTCCAGATAGTGGAGCGCCTGGAGGGTGAAGGTGCTGTCGCGGATCCAGGTGTAGCGATAGTCCCAGTTGCGGGCGCCCCCCGGTGTCTCGGGTAGCGACGTGGTCAGCGCCGCCACCGTCGCGCCGGTGGGCATGTACGTCAGCCCCTTGATCGCCAGCGCAGACCGCTCCACCGCCTGCCGGAAGCGGTGGTCGGGGATCCGTGCTCTCGATAGCCACGAACGCCAGAAGCTGGTTGTCGTCGCTATTCGCTCCGTGGCCTCTTCGACGTCGCTCGGACAGTCCAGATCCTCCGCCCACGAAAGCGCACAGAAGAGCCTCTCACCCTCACGCAGCACGTGCCTGGCCCGAACGCGGTTCCCCTCGATCCCGAGCGCCATGTCTGTGCGCAGCCGGATCGTCTGGCCGGCGCCGGTCGCATCGGCCGTATGGCGATCGTTCCCGACGAGCGACCACTCAGCCGGTGTTCGCCCGTAGTCGAAGGCGGGCTCGCACACGAGCTCGATCTCGACCTCGCCGTCGAGGCACTCCACGGTGCGGACGAGCACGTGGTCGGCGTCGTCGTCGGCCGGCGGACGCGTGTGGGGCGTGATCGTGTCCTCGGTCCGGCGCGGCCCCATCGTGAGCGCGTCGCGCACCACCACCCAACCGTTCCGCGTGTTCCAGGTGGTCACGAGCACGTTGGTGCCGGGCTCGTATAGCCGGGCCGAGGTGGCGCTTAGCCCGAACGGCCCGAGCCGGAAGCTGCCGCCCTCTCGGTCCAGCAGCGTCCCGAACAGGCTCGGTGCGTCGAAGCTCGGCACGCACAGCCAATCGATCGAGCCGTCGGGCGCGATCAGCGCGCCGGTATGGCAATTCGACAGGAAGGCGAAGTCGGCGATCGGGGTGAACGGAGAGGGGGCGGCTGCGCTCTGCGGGGCGCTAGCCGCGGCCGGGCCGGCGCGCTTCGCCGTCCGGGCCTTGCCGTCGGTGGACTCCCTTTGCTTGATCGCGGCCTTAGTCATGACTCCACCCACGGGTCGTGCCAGCGGCCGTAGCCGGCAACGACCTTGTTCGCCTCGGGCGGACCCCACGATCCTTGCGGATACAGGTGCACGGGGGGCGGGGCGTCGAGCAGCGGCTGCATGATGCGCCACGTCTCCTCAACGCTGTCCTCGCGCGTAAAGCTGCCGCTGTCGCCCACCATCGCGGCCTGGAGCAGCACCTCATACGGCGTCCGCCCCTCGCCGCCCTCCTGCGCGAATTCCATGTCGAGGTCGATCGGCTCCGGGGTCGGCGCACCGGCACGCTGCGCGTCGAGCGTCAGCCTGATGCCGGTCGACGGATCGAGCCTGACGACGAACTGATCGGGACCGACGTGGCGCTTGTCCGTCCGCACGAAGCCGAGCCGCGGCGGCCGCTTGAACACGAGCCGCAGCTCCGTCTGGGTCACGGGCAGCCGCTTGCCTGTCCTGATGAAGAACGGCACCCCCGCCCAGCGCCAGTTGTCGATCTCGAGCCGCATGGCCGCATAGGTCTCGGTGCTCGAGTCGGGCGCGCAGCCATCGATGTCGCAGTAGCCCTCGTACTGGCCGCGGACGTAGTGCGCCGGATCGGCCGCCGGCATCGAGCGGAAGACCGCGAACTTGGCGTCCTTGAGCGTCGACGCATCGTCTCCGGCGGGCGCCTCCATCGCCGCCGCCGCCACGACCTGCATCAGGTGGTTCACCACCACGTCGCGCAGCGCGCCGACGGGATCGTAGAAGTGGCCGCGATCCTCGACGCCGAAGCTCTCCGCCATCGTGATCTGCACCGACTCCACGTACTCGCGGCTCCAGACCGGCTCGAGCATCGTGTTGGCGAAGCGGAGGTAGAGCAGCTCGCGCAGTCCCATCTTCCCGAGGAAGTGGTCGATCCTGTAGAGCTGCGACTCGTCGATGTAGTTGTGCACCTCGGCGTTGAGCTCGGCCGCCGATTGGATGTCGTGCCCGAACGGCTTCTCCACCACCACGCGCGCGTGTTCGGTGAGCCCCGCTTCCGCGAGCCCCTTGATCACCATCCCGAACAGGACAGGCGGGATCTCGAGATAGAAGACAGGGTGCTGGGCGCTGCCGATCGCATCGGCAACGCGCGAGTAGGTGGCGGCGTCGGCGAAGTCGCCGTGCACGTAGGAGAGCCGGTCGGCGAAGCGCTCGAAGACGTTGGGGTCGATGGATTCACCGGTGCCCTCGATGCACTCGCGCGCGTGATCGCGCAATTGCTCGACGGTCCAGTCGTTCGCCGCCACGCCCACGATCGGGCACTGCAACAGCCCGCTGCGGTCGAGCCTGTACAGCGACCGGAAGGTCATCACCTTCGCGAGGTCGCCGGTAATGCCGAACACGACAAGCACGTCGGCCGGTGCGTTCGCGTCTCGTGCGCCGGTCACCGGCGCGACGGTGGTCTGGGTGGCGGACAAGGCGTCTCCCTTCCCTTTTTCGCTGCCTGCGAGTGAGCGAGAGAGTTTCGGCGCTCCGGCGCAGGCCAGCCTCACCCCGATGAGGTGAAAAGTGCCGGCCTCACGCGCCGAAAGATCAACCGATCCGGGTGAGGAGGATCGTGGGCCGTAGCGTTACGGTCGCCCGACGACTGCGACGCGCACCCTCACGAGCTGGCCGGTCCGCGCGGTGCTCGCTGGAGCCGCCGGCACCGCCGCGCTGACGGCGGCGTACGCCGGCGAGCGGCGCGTGCGCGGGCGTCACCGAGGCCCGCTCGACTACGACGACAGCCTCGTGCCGGGTCAGATCGTGGCGGGGATCATGCACCTTCCGCACGTCACCGCTCGCCAGGACCGCGACCTCGGATTGGCGCTGCGCTGGAGCTACGGCTCCGCCTTCGGCCTGCTCCACGGAGTCCTGCGCCGGACCATCGGCGAGCCGTGGGCCAGCGCAGCGTTCGGAGGCACGCTCATGACCGCTACCTTCAGCCTGTTCCCGCTGCTTGGCCGCACGCCACCCCCGTGGCGCTGGCCGCCCGACGTCATGGGCACGAGCGTGGCCACGCACGTGATCTACGTGGCGGCAATCGCCGCGGTCGACGCCGGAGCGGCGAAGTGACCGTCTTCGCAAATACAACGGTCGACCTCGCGCGCATCCAGTTCGCGACCACGTCGATCTACCACTTCCTGTTCGTTCCGCTCACGCTCGGGCTCGCCCCGCTCGTGGCGACCATGCAGACGCTCTGGTACCGCAAGGCCGACGAGCGCTGGCTGCGGCTCACCCACTTCTTCGGCACGCTGCTCCTGATCAACTTCGCGATCGGCGTCGCCACAGGCCTCGTGCAGGAGTTCCAGTTCGGGATGAACTGGTCGGTGTATTCGAATTTCGTCGGCGGCGTGTTCGGCGCGCCGCTCGCGATCGAGGGCCTCGCTGCGTTCTTCCTCGAGTCGGTCTTCCTCGGGCTTTGGATCTTCGGCTGGGATCGGCTGTCGCCCCGCCTGCACCTCACCACCATCTGGCTCGCGGCCCTCGGCACCTGGCTCTCGGCCTACTTCATCCTCGTCGCGAATTCGTGGATGCAGCATCCCGTGGCCTACAAGATCGTGAACGGCCAGGCTCAGCTCACGGATGTCTGGGGACTGCTCTCGAACTCGTTCGCCCTGCGCGCCTACTTCCATGTGCTGCTTGTCGGTCTCACGACGGGGTCGATCGTGGTGCTGGGCATCTCCTGCTGGCACTTGCTGCGCGGGCGCAACGTCGAGCTGTTCCGCAAGGCCGCCGCGCTGGCATTGATCGTGGCCGTTCCGGTCACCCTGCTCAACCTCACCGTCGGCAATCGCTTCGGAGAGGCGGTAACAGGGGCGCAATCGATGAAGATCGCCTCCGCCGAGGCGCTCTGGAACACCGAGCAGCCGGCCGGATTCTCGCTGTTCCAGATCGGGGGGTTCTCGGCGCAGGACCCCACGCCCAGCGTCTCCATCACGATCCCGCGGCTTCTCTCCTACATGGCGACCGGCTCGTTCAACGGCAAGGTCCAGGGCATCAACCAGCTGCAGCAGCAGGAACAGAGCCAGTTCGGGAACGGCAACTACATCCCCAACGTCGAGGTGGACTACTGGGCAATCAGGGTGATGGCCTACCTCGGGGTGCTGATGTTCCTGGTTTCCGCGGTCGGCGCCTGGCTTTACCGCAGGCAGAAGCTGCACAAGGCGCGCTGGTTCCTGTGGACCGCCGTCGTGGCGATCGCGTTCCCGTTCATCGCCGCCACGTCGGGCTGGGTGCTCACCGAGATGGGACGCCAGCCGTGGATCGTTCAGGGACTGCTCAAAACCTCGCAGGCCCACTCGCCGAACGTCGGCACCTCGACCATCGCCGTGAGCCTGAGCGTATTCGTGCTGCTCTACATCACGCTGGGAGTGGTCGACTTCGTCCTGATGCGCCGCTACGCGCGGCTCGACCCGGTGCAGCGCACCGCCCGGGTGG